>NZ_FOIF01000006.1:17257-75101 GCF_900111575.1 Anaerobranca gottschalkii DSM 13577
TTTTAAAGGCTGTAGTAATTAAACATTCTAACAAAGTCTCCGTCGAGATTTAAGGCTTCTATCTAAAAGGAAGAAGGGTACCGCTCTAATTCGCCATCCATGGCTCAATAGAGCTTTCGGAACGTCCTGTTCCTCACCCCTTCTTCCTTTTATCTAATCAGCTCTTAAATCTATCTCCTCGACTTAATCGTATCTTTGTTTAATTACCACAGCTGATGATGACTTTGTCTATAGTTTGTCTTCAATCTGGAGGACCCTATGGGGTCCTTTTATTTTATGTATAGATATGGAAGGAGTTGGCTATGCTAAATTATGAAAAAAACATAATTATGAGGTGAAAGAATCTATGGCAAAACAAAGGGAACAATGGGGTTCAAAATTAGGATTTATTTTAGCAGCTGCAGGTAGTGCTATTGGTTTAGGAAATATATGGCGCTTTCCTACAGTTGTTGGTCAAAGTGGTGGAGGAATTTTTATACTCATATATCTGATAATTATCTTTTTAATTGGTATTCCCTTAATGATTTGTGAGCTAACTATAGGTAGGAAGGGAAAAAGTAATATTGTTAGAGCTTTTAAAGGGATAAAACCTGGTAGTCCTTGGTGGATAATTGGAGCATTGGGGGTAGCTGCAGGTTTTATCATCTTATCTTTTTATTCTGTCATAGCTGGTTGGTCAGTAGCTTATATATTTAAGTTTTTAAGCGGGGGATTAAATAATTTAGATGTTAGAGATTCTAGGGAAATTTTCGTTAATTTTGTAGCTTCACCAGTTGAACCTCTAATATGGCATGGAATATTTATGGCAATGACCATTGGAATCGTCATTTTCGGGATAGATAAAGGGATTGAGAAAGCTAGTAAAATAATGATGCCTGTACTATTTGTACTGCTGCTATTATTAGCTTTAAGAAGTATTACCCTTCCTGGGGCATTAGAAGGTTTAAGATGGTATCTAACCCCTAATCTACAGGCAATAAATATTAAAATTATTTTAGGGGCATTAGGGCAAGTATTTTTTAGTTTAAGTCTAGGGATGGGTGCTATTATGACCTACGGAAGTTATTTAACCGATGATAATGATATACCTAATTCAGCTATGTTTATATCTTTAGCTGATTTAAGTATTGCTATATTGGCAGGATTTATTATTATTCCAGCAGTTTTTGCCTTTGGCTTTGAACCCAATGCCGGTCCATCCTTAATTTTCATAACATTACCGGCGGTTTTTGCTTCCCTTCCTTTAGGGAATCTATTTGGAGGACTATTTTTTATCCTTCTAACTATCGCTGCTTTAACTTCAGCTATTTCATTGTTGGAGGTTCCTGTAGCGTACTTTATAGAAGAATTTAAGTGGTCGAGAAAACAAGCTTCAATAATATTAGGGATTATTATTTTCCTTCTAGGTATTCCTTCGTCTCTATCCATGGGAATTTTAGGTGAGACACTATTCTTCGGTAGAGGATTTCTAGATTTTATGGATTTCTTTTCATCTAATTTGATTTTACCCATAGGAGGTCTTTTAACAGCGGTATTTGTAGGATGGGTATGGGGAGCCCAGGGAATATTTAATGAATTAGAAAAAGCCAGGGTAACTTTTAGAGCAAAAAATATCTGGTTTAGTATCGTAAAATACCTTTTACCTGTAGTACTTTTTTATATTTTAATTACAGGGCTTATTTAAAAAAAGGAATATTTCTTTTTTTGTCAAAATATAAAAGTAAAAAAAAGGGAGGGGATTTTGATGAATATTTATGACAAAGCCTACGAATTAGCTAAAAGCTTTAAAGAATTACCAGAGTATAAAGAATACCAGCGTTTAGCAGAAATTATCAAAAAAGATGTGGATACACAGGAGATGCTTTTAGATTTTAGAAAAAAGAATTATGAAATCCAAAAAATGCAGTTAGCAGGGAAAGCAGCTGATCCAAAGAAAGTAGAAGAAGCAAAAAAACTATATGAGATTATAAAATTAAATAAAACGGCAAATGACTTTTTAGCAGTGGAATATCGTTTAGGTAAAATAATGTTAGATCTTCAACGGATATTAGGTGAAAATATAAAGATGGAGTTTCCAGTAGAAGATATTACCCATTAAATATAATTCTCCATATGTATTTCATAAAGTCTTCCTTAGATTGTATTGGGAAGACTTTATTCTTAAAATTTTTGTCGAAAAAAATCGAAAAAAGGGATTTAAGGGCGAAAAATAGAGGAAAATAAAGAAAGACAAAGATATTTTTTTAAAATGGGGGTTATTGGGGTTTGAGAGGGGAAAAAAAGTGGGTTATAATATGAATGTAATTAGGACAAGCTCTTATAGATAAGCCTTCTCCTATGACCTTCCAGATTCCCCCCTCGTATCTGGAAGGTTTTTTCTTTTTTTATGAATAATAATTTAAAAAAAGGTGATTATAACTGTAGGTGACTAACCTAATTTTGTCTTAAGAAGACTTGGAGGTGACAATAGTGACTTACTTTATTAATCACGACTGTATTTCTTGTGGAGCTTGTGAGCCAGAATGTCCAGTAGATGCTATAAGTGAAGGTGAAGACAAATTTGTTATTGATGCTGCAAAATGTATTGATTGTGGAGCCTGTGCAGATGTTTGCCCTGTAGATGCTCCTAAACCAGCGGATGAAGCTGAATAGAACTTATAATAATGTAAAAAGGTGCTAAACTCTAGCACCTTTTTTTAATACTTATCAGACATAAGTCATTTCTAATCATCTTAAATCTATCTCCTAAATTAAATAATATCTTTGTTAATCCACACGTAATGGTGACTTTGTCTATGGTTTTATCTTCAGTCTCTACTGCTATTAATAGATTGGTGGAGTTATTCTGTATAAAATTTGCAAACAATTAAATACTATATATTTACGCTATTTCTAATATATGCTATATTATTAATAAATTAGATAATTATTACTATTTTGGTATGCACAATTTTCAACTTATTAATTTTTATTTTAGTTATCAATAAGAGGTAAAGTGAAAGATCCAAGGAAAGGTAGTGAAGTTATTGAGTACTTTGATAAAGAGTTTTAATGTTAATATGGATCTTCTAAAGAAAATAACTATACCTATTATTTTTTGTTCATTAGAACCTAGACTAATAAAACTTATTGATGAGTGTAAATATCAAAAGTTGAGCTTAAATTTAGAGTTATCTAAAACCCTTTTGAAGAAGGAAATTCATAATAGGACACAATTTGTTACTGATGAAGTAATGGAAATAGTAAATTCAAAACATGGGCCAATTTTTCTTATAGATTATGAAATGTTATTTGATCCAAGGTATCAAATAGATGTAATAAAACTTTTTTGTGAACTTTCAAGGAAAACTCAAATTATTGTTAAATGGTGTGGTACTTTTGAAGATAATCACTTAATATTTGCAACACCGGATTATAGTGATTATCATTCATATAACATCAATAATTATCAAATTATTTGTGTAAATTGAGGGGGTTGTTTTTATGCGATATCGTGATTTAATTAATTTTAATCCAATTGAAAGTGTTATCCAACTTACTGCTGCAAATGATCGAGAAGAAGCAGTAAAACTAGTAAAAAGTTATGTTATGTCCAATGATATGGCTGACAAGTTGATTATTAATATGCTTTCACAACTTTCTTTAGAAGATGTTGTAGATAATAAAGGTGTTTTGCTGGTAGGTAATTATGGAACAGGTAAATCACACCTTATGTCAGTTATATCCTCTATAGCAGGAGATGCTGAAAATCTTAACTATGTTCAAAATCTAAAGTTTGCAGAGGCAGCGAGAAGTATTTCTGGTAAGTTTGAAGTTTTACGTATAGAGATAGGGGCATCTAAAATGTCCCTTAGAAATATAATCTTAACAAAAGTGAAACAGGATTTTGATAAACGTGGACTTAAATTTGATTTTCCAGATGAAAAGGATATTATTTCAAATAAAGATGTACTTATAGATATGATGTCAATTTTTTCATCCAAATATCCAGATAAAGGATACTTGATTGTAGTTGACGAGTTCCTTGATTATCTGGGTGGACGCAAAGAACAAGAAATAAAACTTGACCTGGGCTTTATGCGGGAGATAGGTGAAATTATTAAAAATTCTCGTTTAAGAGCTATTTTTGGGGTGCAGGAAAAACTTTTTGATAATCCTAGGTTTTCCTTTGTATCTAATTCCTTAAACAGAGTAAAGGATAGATTTGAGCAAGTTATTATTCGTAAAGAAGATACCGCTTTTGTAGTATCTGAAAGAATACTTAAGAAAACATCAGAACAAAAAGCTTTAATTCGTGAACATTTACAAAAGTTTTGTAGTCTATATACCAATATGTCTGAGCGTATGGATGAATACGTAGAATTGTTCCCGATTCATCCTTCATATATTGATGTTTTTAACAAAATATACATTATTGAAAATCGTCATATATTAAAAAATATTTCTGAGATTATAAAGAACATTCTAGACAAAGAAATTAATGATCAATCTCCTGGTATTATATCTTTTGATAGTTATTGGTCTTTTATCAAGGAAAACCCTGCTCTGAGAACAGATTCAAATATCAAAGAAGTTGTTGAAAAGAGTGGTATTCTCGAGGATATTATCAATCGTTCATTTCCTAAAAAAATTTATAAACCTTTGGCCTTGCAAATAATACATGCTTTAAGTGTATATAGATTAACTACCGGTGATATTAGTGTTCGTACAGGATTAACTGCAGAAAATCTACGAGATGATCTTTGTTTATATTTGAAAGGAATGCCTGACGAAAGCTCAGATACATTATGTTCAGTAATTCAAACTGTATTAAAAGATATTATGACAACTGTTAGTGGTCAATTTATTGAATATAATAGAGAAAATGGGCAATATTATTTGGATTTGAAAAAAGATATTGATTTCGATGAAAAAATAATGCAAAGGGCAGCTATTATAGATGATGATAGTTTAAATAGTTATTTTTATGATGTAGTTTATTATTGTCTAGATTGGCAACAGAATGAATATGTTGATAATTTTAAAATTTACGAGCATAGGTTAAATTGGGTATCTCATAATATTTTCCGTTCAGGGTATTTATTTTTAGGAACACCTGAATCACGGCCTACTGCCCAGCCTCCTGAAGATTATTATATATATTTTATTCCACCATATGGTAATGAAGATTACCAAGATGATAAAAAGGATGATGAGGTCTTTTTCCTGTTTAAGACTAATGAAGAATTTAAGAACAATTTAAAATTATATGGTGCTGCTCAGATATTGAAAGATTTAGCAGAAGAAAAAAATAAGCCTGTTTATAAAAATAAGGCTGAGGGTTATAAGAGGAATTTGACGAGATATCTTAGTGAAAACAAAAATACTTGTTTTGAGGTAATTTACAAAGGTCAAAAGAAACAGCTGTTAGAAGTGATGAAGGGGAGATATAAAAGTAATACCCCCTTTAAAGAAACCATTGATCTGGTAGCTTCTATTTGTTTAGATGAATATTTCACTTCAAAGTATCCAGAAATTCCTAAATTTAAAATTCAAGTTACCCACCAAAACAGGGAAAGTATTATTAGAGCAGCTGTTGATAGATTTGCCGGGAGAAAAAATCAACAAGCAAATTATTTCCTTGAAAGTTTTGGTTTACTCGATGGAGATAAAATTACCGTTGAGAACTCCAAATATGCACAATACTTTATAAATGAGCTAGAAAAATTGCCGGTCAATGCAGTAATTAATTTTAGCGATATTTATCAAGAAGTTGAGAATAAAGATGAATTATATATTGATAAGCGTTTCAGCATCTGTTACGCATATTTACCAGTTGTTTTTCTTGCTTTGGTCTATACAGGTCATGCAGTTATAACTTTGAGAAATGGCACAATCTTAACTGCTTCAAATCTAGAATTATTGCCCAAAACAGATCTAACTGATCTTTATGAATTTAAGAATATTTATAAGCCTAAGGAGCTGAGATTAGCAGAGCTGGTAAAACTCTATGAATTGTTAGAGCTCCCAACAGGTCTTATTACCAATCCCAGTCAGAGGGAAGTTGGTCTTGAAAAATTGTTGGCTAAAATTCAAGAGAAAGTTGAACTATCTTCCAAGGCAGTTAGCAAATTAAATAGAGATTTTGAGCTTTGGGGTGAACCGTTAATTCCTGAACATATTTCTCAAGATTATAAGGATTCTATTAAAAGGGTTATAGATATACTGGGTAATTTCCAAAACAGATTTAATACCGTTGCTAAGCTAAATAATTTTAATTATACAATACAACAAATTGAGCAGATCGGAAAAGATATTATGAAATCAGTAATAGTCTTAGAATACGAAAAGTTTAAAAATGATTGTCTGGTAGATGTTAATTATATAATGAATTTGGAAGGGACTAATATTGATGGATTAAGAGATGAGATAAAAGAAGCTAAAGATAAGTTTCGTCAAATTAGAGAAGATATATCTGAAAAAATGAATGGAGAATACTCAGCAATAGAGGTTAAAAAAATACTTTCTGAAATTAAAAACAAATATATTGATATTTATTTTGCAGAGCATCAGAAAAAGCGTTTGGGGTTTTCAGAAGGAAAGCGTAAAGGAGAATTACTAGGTTCGATAAAATTAAATAACTTAAGACGTTTAAAAAATTTAAGCAATATTTTTTCAACTTTCAAACTAGATAGTATTGAAAGAGATCTAGCAGAATTAAAAGTTTGTTATGAGTTAACACCGGATATGCTTAAGTCAAACCATTTATGCACTAATTGTCATTTTTCAATAGGCGAAGAAGGGAAATCAGTAAAAGGAAGATTAGATGAAATTGAAGATAGAATTGATGATTTACTTAGTGAGTGGAGCAATACCCTCTTTAATACTGTCACAGATCCTACTATTGAAGAGCAAAAACAGTATCTAAAACCAGAACAAAGGAAAATAATCGATGATTTTATAAAAACAAAGAAGTTGCCGGAAAAAATTGATCAATTTTTCGTTAATGCTATTGAAGATTTATTAAAAGGTTTTGAACCTGTTGTTATCACTGCCGATGAACTCATTGATAAGCTTGGTGCCATTGGGCCTTGTGACATCGATACCTTCCAAGATAAACTTAAAAAATTCTTAGATGATTATATTAGCGGAAAGGATAAAAATAAATTGCGGATTATTATAAAAAGATAAGGGGAATCGGGTATGAAATTAACTAAAAAAGATATTGATAAGGTTAGACATATTGAAGGTTTTCCAATAGCAAAGGATGAGGATATAATCGCTTTATCTAATCCTCCATATTATACAGCTTGTCCTAATCCTTTTATAGAGGATTTTATAAAGGAACATGGCAAACCTTATGATGAAGGGACTGATGATTATCATAGGGAACCTTTTGCTGCCGATGTGAGTGAAGGGAAAAATGATCCAATTTATAATGCCCATAGTTATCATACAAAAGTACCTCATAAAGCTATAATGCGATATATACTTCATTATACTGAACCAGGTGATATTGTCTTTGACGGATTCTGTGGTACTGGAATGACAGGGGTTGCTGCACAAATGTGTGGCAACCCAGACCCTGAATTTAAGGCTAAAATAGAAAAGGAAATGCCTTATGTAAAATGGGGTGCCCGTAAAGCTATTTTAAATGATCTTTCACCTGCTGCAACATTTATAGCCTATAACTATAATTCTCCTGTAGATGTAGTGGAATTTCAGCGAGAAGCAAATTGCATTTTAGAAGAATGTGAAAAAGAATTAGGATGGATGTATGAAACTAGACATGTCATCGAAGGGAAAATCCAAAGGGATATATATGGAAATCCAGTTATGGGTCGTATTAACTATACTGTTTGGAGCGATGTATTTATATGTCCTACCTGTTCTAATGAAATAGTATTTTGGGATGCTGCCGTTGATAAAGAAAATGGTAAAGTTAATGATAAATTCTATTGCCCCCATTGTCGTAGCCAACTGACCAAACGCAGCTGTACTAGGGCCCAGGAAACCCATTTTGATACCGGCTTGAACCAATTGGTAACTATGGCTAAACAGGTACCGGTTTTAATTAATTATTCTGTTGGTAAAAAACGTTTTGAGAAAGAGCCAGATGAATATGATATAGAGCTAATTGAAAAAATCAACAATATGGAAATTCCCTATTGGTATCCTACGGATAGAATGTGCGAAGGGAGAGAAAGTCGTAGGAATGATCAAAATGGGATAACACATGTGCATCAGTTTTATACGAGAAGAAATAATGCTTTTATGGCAATTTTGTATTCAAAGATTTCAAGATCAAAGAATAGATTACCATTATTATTCGCGTTTACTGCTTCAATTCAAAGAGCAACTAAAACAAACAGATTTAGATTCGGCGGAACTGGCAATCTAAGCGGAACTTTGTATATACCTTCATTACAGTATGAAAGAAGTGCGAATGCATTATTTGTTTCTAAATTTAATGATATTATGAATCAAAAGCAAATGTTAATTGATAAAAATTGTTTTGTAAATACAGCATCGCTTTCTAATATTATCAATTTACAAGAAAATTCAATAGACTACATTTTCACAGATCCTCCCTTTGGCAGTAACCTAAATTACTCTGAATTAAGCTTCATCTGGGAAGCGTGGCTCCGGGTTTTTACTAATCAGAAACCAGAAGCGATTATAAACGCCGTTCAGGGGAAAGGTTTGTTGGAGTATCAGTCGCTGATGACTCAATGTTTTAGTGAGTGTTACCGCATCTTGAAGCCGGGCCGTTGGATGACAGTGGAATTTCACAATTCGCAAAACTCTGTTTGGAATGCTATTCAGGAATCATTAATGCGAGGAGGCTTTATTATTGCCGATGTTCGAACGTTGGACAAAAAGCAAGGCAGTTTTAAACAGGTTACGACAACTTCTGCTGTAAAGCAAGATCTTGTTATTTCTGCATATAAACCAAAGGAAAGTTTCAAACGAGAATTCATTTCTCATGCTGGGAGTGAAGAAACAGCTTGGAGTTTTGTTAGACAACATCTTGAAAATCTTCCTGTAGTCGTAGTTAAAAATGGAAAAATTGAATTAATAGCAGAACGCCAAGCATTTTTGCTCTATGATCGCATGGTAGCTTATCATATCATGAATGGTATATCTGTTCCCTTGGATGCAATAGATTTTTATAAAGGTTTAGATGAAAGGTTCTTAAAACGAGATGGAATGTACTTTTTAGCAGAGCAGGTAAATGAATATGATACCGCTCGAATTATAAATGATGTGCAACCGGTTCAGTTTGAGCTTTATGTCACCAACGAGAAGACTGCTATTTCATGGCTCTATCAGCAACTTGAAACACCGCAGACATATGCTGAACTACAGCCAAAATTCATGCAGGAAATAAAAGCATGGGACAAGTTTGAAAAAAGGCTTGAACTGGCTGTTTTACTAGAAGAGAACTTTTTGCAGGACGATAAGGGTAGGTGGTACATCCCAGATATAACAAAAACTGCTGATGTGGCTAAACTTCGTGAAAAGAATTTATTAAAGGAGTTTGAAGGTTATTTAAGTACAAAAGGTAAATTAAAACTATTCCGTACTGAAGCTATTAGAGTAGGTTTTGCAAAACTCTGGGCAGATAAAAATTATAAGCTTATTGTCGAAACCGCGGAGCGCTTACCGGAAAGTGTTATCCAAGAGGATGATAAGCTGTTGATGTATTATGATTTGAGTTTGGGGAGAGTGTAATTATTTATGATAAAAAAAATTAAGAAAATTGATGGTTTTGGTGTATATAATAATTTTTTGTGGGATTCGACAGTATTAGATAATGAAAATAGTCAACCATTATGTTTTAATAAAGTCAATATTATATATGGTAGAAATTATTCGGGAAAAACAACTTTATCAAGAATTATTCGCTCATTTGAAACTAGTTTTCTCGATTCAAAATATGATTCTTCAACTTTTTCGCTTGAAATGGATAATGGTACAATCTTAACTCAAGAAGATCTACATCAAAAAGATTTTCATTTCAGAGTTTTCAATAAAGATTTCGTCATAGATAACTTAAAATTTATTGTAGATCCCAATGAAAAAATAAAAGCTTTTGCTGTATTTGGAGAGGAAAATGTTCGACTCGAAAAAGAAATTCGTGAACTTAAAAATAAATTAGGTTCTAATGAAAAGGATAAAGAATCAGGTTTATATCATTTATTGAAAGAAGCGAAAATAAACGAAGAAAAAGAGAAAAATAAATTGAAAGATGAAAAAGAAAAACTTGAAAATAGACTACGTGATAAAGCAACTGACCCAAGTACTGGTATAAGATATAATGTTGAAAAATTTGGAGATCAGAATTATGATATTAGAAAGATAAGAAAAGAGCTAGAACTCGTACTCTCAGATAATTACCGAGCTCTTACACCAGAGGAAAAAAATAAATATGAGGCTATTGTTAATGAAAAAGGTAAACCTCCAATTAGTGAATTGCCCAAAATCAATCTTTTATTTGATTCTTTTTGTGACGAAGCACAAGTATTATTATCTAAGCAAATTGGTGAGTCGGATAAAATTCAGGAATTACTTAATGATTACGCATTAAACAAATGGGTAAAAGAAGGTGTTGGCTTGTTAAAAGGTAAAAAGCAATGTGCTTTTTGCGGTTCTGAAATAACAGATGAACGATGGGAATCTCTTAAAAAACATTTTGACGATGAATCCCAAAAACTTGAGAGTGATATCAAAAATTTGATTGATAGAATAGAAAACCATAAGAATGAAATAAACAATGGGTTTATATGGAAAGAGGAAGATTTTTATGTTAATTTCCTTCAACAATTGGAAACGTTAAAAACTAAATATAATGATGTCGCAAATAAATATTTAAAACATTTAGATGCTATAAGAGAGCAGCTTAGAGAAAGATTAACTGTTATTACAAAAAAAATTGAATTTATTAGACCCTGTGATAATAAAAACGACTTTGATGCTATATTGAATGAATGTAAAAGTTTTAAAAATGAGGTAAATGAATATTGTGCTTCTAATAGAAATCATATAAAAGATGCACAAGAAAAGTTAAGGTTATTTGAAGTATATTCTTTTGCTAGAGATATTGGATATGAGGATATTTGCAAGAAAATTAAAGATTTAGAAGAGACGTGTACAAAAGCGGAAGAAGAGACAAAACGACTTCAAAAAAATATAGAAGATATAAAGGAAGAAATTAAAAAGAAAGAAAATTTATTGAGCAGTGAGCAAAATGCAGCAGACAAAATCAATTACTACCTGGACAAATATTTCGGCCATAAATATTTAACTCTTAAAGCTGTTGAAGATGATTCAACAAATGAAAAGAGTGTTTATTTTGAAGTGCATCGAAACGATGATATTGCGTTTAATTTAAGTGAAGGAGAATGTAATTTAATTGCTTTTTGCTATTTTATGGCTAAATTGGAAGATGTTAAAACCGCTGGTCAAAAACCTATAATTTGGATTGATGATCCTGTAAGTAGTCTTGATGATGATAATATTTTTTATATGTATAGCCTAATAAGTGAGATAACAAAGAAAGAGTTATATACCCAATTAGTTATTTCTACACACAATTTAGAGTTTTTAAAATATCTAAGGAGATTAAAACCAAATAAAAAGGGATATTGGATAATACGTCGTACTGGGGAAAACTCTGTCATTAAACCTATGCCAAAACATTTAGTGAAATATGGTACAGAGTTTAACTACCTTTTTTCATGCATTTATAAATGTTCGCAGTTAAACGAAAATGATGATGATAATTATGAAATTATTTACAACTTTGGAAATAATGCAAGAAAGTTTTTAGAAGTCTACCTTTATTATAAATATCCGTATATCGACGAACGAGAATATAATCTAGAAGAAAGACTAGAAAGATTTTTTGCAGGTGATTCTTTAATTGCAGAAAAGGTTAATAGAGTTGTAAATGAACGTTCTCATTTACAAATGATAGAAAGGGGTTTAATTCCATTTGATAAGAAAAAAGAAATCATAAGCGTAGCAAAGCATATAATTGATAAAGTAAATGAAGATAATGAACAATATCAGGAATTACTTAATAGTATTAGCTAATATATTAGACCTTAAACATAATTATAATTAATTTATATGTAAAGTTAATTATTAGAGGGGTCAATACAACATGATTACTTTTACTATAGGAGATTACGTTTTTGATAAAATCAAAAATGAGCGAGTGCAAATATTGGATGTCAGTGAAGTATGGGGCTTTGTTTCTTATAAGGTTTTTAATTCTTCTACTGGAGAAGTTTATAAGTTATCCATTGATGATATTTGCACTGAAGTACCTGAAGATAATTTTAATGAAAATTATCTTCGGTATGTTGCTATGCTTTCTAAAATTAAAAATGAAATCTCTCAAGGTATTATATCAAAAATATCTAACAATATAATTCCTTTACCCCATCAGATTTATGCTCTTAATAGGGCGCTATCAAATAATAATATAAGGTATATATTGGCTGATGAAGTTGGACTTGGGAAAACTATTGAAGCAGGGCTTATTATCAAAGAATTAAAAACTAGGGGACTAATAAAAAGGATTTTGATTGTTTGTCCTACTGGTCTTGTAACTCAATGGAGTTTTGAGATGGAGGATAAATTTAATGAGAAGTTTCATGTTATTTTACCAGAAGATTATAATTCTATACGTAAGATAACTGGTAAAGATGATGTTTACGGACAATTTGAACAAGTTATATCACCAATGGATTCTATAAAACCATTGGTAAGACGGACTGGCTGGAGTGAAGAAAAGGTAATTAAATATAATGAGGAAAGGATCTATTCCATAATAAATAGTGGTTGGGATTTGGTGGTTATTGATGAAGCACATAGAGTTGCTGGGAGTTCAGGAGAAGTAGCTAGATATAAACTTGGTAAACTTTTGGCAGCAGCCAGTCCTTATCTATTATTATTAACAGCTACACCCCATAATGGTAAAACAGAGCCGTTTTTACGCCTTATTCGTCTTTTGGATGAAAAGGCTTTTCCTAATATTAATGCTGTTGTTAGAGAACAGGTAGCTCCTTACATTATAAGGACTGAAAAACGTGAAGCTATAGATAATAATGGTAATAAGCTCTTTAAAAAGCGGGTGACTAAAGTTATTGAATTACATTGGGACGATAGACATTCCCTACAACGTAAATTGTATGGAATGGTATCTAATTATGTTTCTAAAAATTATAACAAAGCAATGCGTAATCGTGGTAAAAATATGTGGTTTGTATTTTTGCTTATTATGATGCAGCGTTTAGTTACCAGTAGTACAAGGGCTATCAGAGAAAGTATGGAACGACGTGTAAAAATCCTAGAAGAGCAAAGTTTTAAGTACCAAACAATGAGTGAAGATGAACTTATAGAGATGGATTTTGAAGAAAATATAGAAGATGTCATTGCTGCTATTTCTTTAGATATAAAAGAAGAGATTGCTCAACTTAGAGATATTATTGCTGTTGCTAAGCAAGCGGAATTTCAATATCTTGATGTAAAAGTTGAAACTCTTCTTGAAATAATTGATAACTTATTTGCAGAGGAAAGGGATAGAAAAGTTATTGTTTTTACAGAATTTGTTGCAACACAAAGCTATCTTGTAAAATTGTTAAAGGATAGGGGTTATTCAACGTCTATACTCAATGGTAGTATGAATATTGAAGAAAGGAATATTGTATTAAAAGAGTTTAAAGAAGAAACTGATATCCTAATTTCCACCGATGCCGGTGGTGAAGGGTTAAACCTACAGTTTTCAAATTGTATTATTAATTATGACTTGCCCTGGAATCCTATGAAGATAGAACAGCGTATTGGTCGGGTTGATCGTATTGGGCAAAAAAGAGATGTATTGGTGTATAATTTAATTTTAGCAGATACTGTTGAAAATCGGGTTAGGGTCGTGTTGGAAGAAAAGCTTTCCGTTATACTTAAAGAATTAGGAATAGATAAGTATTCCGATATTCTGGATAGTGAAGCTGCTGAGTTAAACTTTACAGATGCTTATTTGAAATCAATCCACAATCCTAAGAATATTGAGACTAATATTCGTCCAGTAGAAGAGGATTTGAAAAAGCAAGTTGAAAATAGCATGCTTATTAAAGATTTAATAAAGGATGAAAAAGACCTTACATCAATGATTGGGAAGGAATCATCCTATGATATTGAAACTGCATTAAAGCAAATGTTTACATATTATCAAAACTATAAAGGATATTCCTCCTTACCTATAGAAGGTTTGAAAATTAACGATCCTGTGATTGATAGCCATCTAAAAAAGGAAATAGAGCAAGACATAGGAGGTAAAATCTTAAAAGTTTCTATAAGAGATTTTCCTAATGAGAAGGGTTATTTTATGTTATGGAAGATATCACTAACTAATGAAAGTCATGGCCAGAAAATCATCCCAATTTTTATTAACCAAGAGTTTATAGTTCGTCCTATAGCTGGTAAGAAAATTTGGGATGCTATTCTTGATAAAGACAGGACTATCACTGTTTGGGAAGGGGAAAAGGTAGATATTGAGATACAGAATAAACTACGTATAATTTCACAAGAATTTGCTTATGATACTTTTTTAATGATGAAAACAGAATTGGAAAAAAGGAATGAAGAAAAGTATAGGAAGTATTTGTATGCTTTAAATCTGCGTATTGAGGCTGCAGAACGAATAGGGATCGAAAACATTAGGAAGCACAAACTTATGGCTTTAAGCCGGGAAAAGGCAGAGATAGAAGCCAATTATCAGATGGGTAAGAAATTCTATCCTGATTTTAAATTAGTACTTTTGGCGTATATGGAGTGAAATTATGATAGAGAAACGGATAATTGAATTGTTTTCAATAGAATATGAAAAGCGTTTATTGATATTTGATATAAATGGTTTTTCTGTTATTTACGATTATATTAAATTACTTATTTCTCGGAAATTTCAAGTAATTATTTACGAAGACATTGAAGCATTTCGGTTAAAGTATGAGCAAGAAATAAAGAATTCTAATGATAAATACGCAGTAATTGTACATTCTGATATTTATGTTCCTTATGATATAAGGAAACAGTTCTTTGAAGTTGAAATTTCTCTTAAAAGTATTTTTCCAAAACTTCATGAAGATACAGTGCGCAGGTATATTAAAGACATTGACTTGATTAGTTTTGCCTATGGGGAGCTTTATTCGTTTTGTGATACCAAGGAAAAGACTGAAAAATTTATTATAGATAAGGTCTTTTCAAGGGAAAATATAGAAAGTTATTGTGTGTTGTTAATTAAAAAACTCTTGCCTTCTAATGATAAATATGTTATAAATGCAAATGAATGGATTGAAATTGCCCGTAAAAAAGCACAAATTGATTATTACGCTTCCAAAGGAAACATTACTATTGATACGAGATTTGTTGATGAGAAATTTAAAAACTTTATATTTAATGGTTATCAAAAACTTGCTGGTGAGATTTCAAAAGATGTTCCTGCTATTTTGACTAAAATAATTGATATAATTGCCAATGGTAAAACTGCTCTTATTATTATAGATGGGATGTCTTTGTTTGATTTTGAAGTAATATCCCGATATTGGGAAGGGATTGACTATGATTTTTACTGCACTTACGCCGTTATACCGACGACGACAGCTATTTCAAGGCAATCTTTATTAACGGGCAAGTATCCACGGGAATTAAAAAATCCTTTTTCTTTAAGCCAAGAAGAAAAAGAATTCTTAGAAGCTATAAAGAAAAAGGGGTATACAAAGAAGCAAATCTTATATTTTAAAGGTTATAATCCACCGATTAGTTATTTAACCAAGTTTTTAGTTATTATAATTAATGATGTAGATGATTTAGTTCATGCCCAAAAGCAAGGGCGTGTAGGGATGTATAACGATCTTTCCCTTTGGGCTAAAAGTGGTAAATTGCAAAAATTAATTAAGGAATTGTATGAACAGGGTTTTAATATTTATATAACATCTGATCATGGTAATACTTGTTGTGTAGGAGTAGGAGATATTCGTAATGTTGGTGTTGAGGTTGAAACTAAGTCAAAAAGGATGTTAGTACTGAAAGATTTTGCAGAATACAAAGATTTTTTCACAGATAAAGTTATAAAGTATCCAGGATATTATTTAGATAAAGATTATCAATATTTTGTTTGCGAATCAGACTATTCATTTGATAATAAGGATAAAGAAACAATGACACATGGAGGCATATCTATAGATGAGGTTATTGTCCCATTTATTAAAGTAAAGGCGGTAATTTAGATGGCAAAGATGATTGGAATGTCCCGTTCGATTAAATTAGAATGGTTGAATAAAACTGTAGAACTTATTTTAGAGGGAAAAAATGAAAAACAAATCAAAGATGAGTTAAATGAATATTTGTCTTTTGAAATAAAAGATCCTACTAACCTTATAAAAACTAGAGGAATTCTCATGAATATTTGGGTAAAGACTCCTGATGAGGTTACAGTTTTAAAAAAACTTGCAATAGAAGCTTATAAGGATGAGAAGGCCAACAAATTGGCATTACATTGGAGTATGATGCTAGTTGCTTACCCTGTTTTTTCTGATATATGTGCTTTAATAGGAAAGCTTACTAACATCCAGGATACATTTACAGCCTCTTGGCTTAAAGAAAAGCTGTTTGAAATGTGGGGGGAAGGGACTACACTGTTATACTCTAGTCAAAAAATATTACAAACTTTAAAACAAATTGGAGTTATAGAAAATGAGAAAATTGGTGTATATAGAATAAAAAAATACCAGGTTACTGATGTAAAAACTATACAAGTGTTGTTATTGGCTATTCTTTATTTAAGGGAAAGGGCTTACTATGAAATTGTAGAATTATCTTCAGTGCCCCAGGTTTTTCCTTTTGAATATAATGTTTCCTATGAATGGCTACATGATTCAAATTTATTTAATTTAAGTAACTTTGGAGGTAAAATTGTATTAACTGTAGATTAAGAATAAATATTCTTCTGGAAGGGAGCAGGTGTTAAAATACCGGCTCAGACTGAAGACAAACTATAGACAAAGTCATCATCAGCTGTGGTAATTAAACAAAGATACGATTAAGTTGAGGAGATAGATTTTACCACAGCCTTTAAAAAATGACTTTGTCTACAAACTGAGCTGGTGTTAAACACCGGCTTTTATTTATACTTATAATAATAAAATGGAATACTAATATTTAAATTGATATTAATTTTACAAACTTTTCCTTGACATTAAAGAAATGAAAAATTATACTAACTATTGTATATGACATTAAACAAAAGTTAAGAGGTGTGAGTATGGAGAAGCTAACCGATAGGGAGGAACAAATTTTAAGGGTTTTAATGAATGAGCCGATGTTATCTCAAGATGAATTGGCGGAGAGATTGGATATATCCCGTTCTGCAGTAGCTGTACACATTTCTAATTTAATCAAAAAAGGATACATTTTAGGTAGGGGATATGTATTTAATGAAGAAAAAAAGGTTGTAGTTGTAGGGGGAGCAAATTTTGACTTAATTGGTAAAGGTAAAGGTGGTTTAAAGTATAAAACATCTAACCCCGGTAAAGTCATGAAAACGGTGGGGGGAGTAGGAAGAAATATTGCTGAAAACTTGGGTAAATTAAAAATACCAACTACTTTACTAACTGCTGTTGGAAAAGATGGTTTAGGGGATAGTATTTTAAAAAGGACTAAAGAATCGGGAGTAGATGTCAGTTTAGTTTTAAAAACAGATAAATATCCATCAGGGACATACATAGCCATTTTAGATGAAA
The DNA here is from genome assembly GCF_900111575.1 of Anaerobranca gottschalkii DSM 13577. Taxonomy (NCBI): domain Bacteria; kingdom Bacillati; phylum Bacillota; class Clostridia; order Eubacteriales; family Proteinivoracaceae; genus Anaerobranca; species Anaerobranca gottschalkii. The sequence goes on from NZ_FOIF01000006.1 coordinate 35,044, forward strand.
ACAGTGATTTAGCCTTAGCTTTAGCAGATATGGATATAGTGGAGCTAGTAGATAGAAACTATATTAAAGAGCGGCTTTATACTTTGAAAACTGCCAATATAATAGTATGTGATACCAATGTTCCCACAGATACAATTGAAGTATTGGCTGATTACTGTAAAAATACTGAAACTTTATTTGTAGTAGAGCCTGTTTCTGTGGAAAAGGCACAAAAGGTAAAAAATATCCTTTCATCTATTGATATTTTTACGCCAAATAAAGAAGAAATGGAATCTCTCTGTGGTTTTCCTTTAAATTCTTTGGAAGATTATAAAAAAGCAGGAAACTTTGCTTTGGAAAAGGGTATAAAAATTTTACTTTTAAAACTAGGACCACAGGGGCTATATATCCATAGTGAAAGTTATCAAAACATCTTCCCTTCCCTAGCTTCAAATATCGTCGATGTTACTGGGGCGGGAGATAGTTTGGTAGCAGGTTTTATAGCTTCATATTTTGAAGGCCACTCTTTAGAAAAGTGCTGTCAATATGCTTTAGCAGTTGCTGCATACACATTAGAGTTTAACGACACCGTAGCCTATGATTTAAGTTGGGCCAAAATACAGACAATATTGGGGGAATAGAAGATGAATTTATCAATTAGTCCAAAAGTAAAAAAAGCTTTAGAGGAAAAGAGGCCTGTGGTGGCATTAGAAAGTACAATAATATCCCATGGCATGCCTTATCCTAAAAATTATCAAACAGCTTTAGAAGTAGAAGAGATAGTTAGGGAAAATGGTGCTACCCCTGCTACAATTGCTATTATTGGTGGTACTATAAAAGTAGGTTTATCAGCGGAAGAAATTGATTATTTAGCTAAAACACCGGGAGTTTACAAAGTAAGTAGAAGGGATTTACCATTTATTGTTGCTACAGGTAAAGATGGTGCTACTACCGTATCGGGAACAATGATTGTAGCAGCTATGGCGGGGATAAAAGTTTTTGCTACAGGGGGTATAGGTGGTGTCCATATCGAAGGGGAAAACACCATGGATATATCTGCCGATTTAACAGAATTAGGTCAAACGAATGTAGCGGTGGTTTGTGCAGGGGTAAAATCTATTTTAGATATCGGCAGAACTTTAGAATACCTTGAAACCTTAGGTGTTCCCGTTATTACTTATAAATCCAGTGAATTTCCTGCCTTTTTTAGTTCTAAAAGTGGATATTCCTCTCCACTTACTACCGATAAAATAGAAGATATTGCTCAAACCATTAAGACAAAATACCACTTAGGGTTAAAAGGTGGGGTAGTTATAGCAAATCCAATTCCTGAAGAATTTGATTTTGATGGAGAAATTATCGGGAAGGCTATTAGGGAAGCTTTAAGTGAATGTAAAGAAAAAAATATAACAGGAAAAGAAGTTACACCCTTTTTACTTCAAAAAATTGTAGATATAACAGGTGGTAAAAGTTTAGAATCTAACATTGCCTTAGTGAAAAATAATGCTAAATTGGCAGCTCAAATAGCAAAACTGCTTTAGTAACAGGAGGTAAAAATAATGGAAAATATCTTCCAAAGGGAAGTAATTTCAGAGGGGATTAATCTTTATCTGTATCAAACGGAAAAGTATAAAACTGTGGCCTTTCGAGTTTTTCTTTACAACAAAGCCGATGAAGATATTACAAAAACAGCCTTAATTCCCTTTGTTTTAGCTAGGGGAACGGAAAATTATCGGGATAATTTAACAATAAGGAGAAATTTAGCCCATTTATATGGTGCCCAGTTAGCCAGTGGTGTTACTAGGCGTGGTGATGCTATTTTATTAGATTTTAGATTGGAAATGGTCAATCCTAAATTTGTGGAAGAAAAAAATTATTTAGTAAAGGGATTAGATATATTAAAAGAAGTAATTTTTAATCCTTTAACAATAGATGAAGGATTTAATCCCCTTTATGTAGACGGGGAAAAAGAAAATATTAAAAATAGGATCTTAGCGGTATTAAATGATAAAGGAAGATATGCCTTCGAACGGGCAGTGCAGTTAATGTGTCCTAACGATCCTTATCGCTTTTTTAAGTATGGTAAATTAGAAGATTTACCTGGAATTAATCCTAAAAACCTTTATCAAAAATATAGAGGGATTGTGGAAAATTGTCCTATAGATATTTTTGTGGTGGGAGATTTTGAAAAAGAAGAGCTAATCGGAATTATTAAAGAGAAATTTAATTATCCTAGAAAAGGGGTACAGAGGATAGAAAAACCGAAAAGGGTAGAATTTCTAGGATATAAAGAAGAAGTAGAGGAAATGGAAGTGAACCAAGGGAAATTGGTAATGGGTTTGAAAACCCCGATTACCCTAGAACATCCTTTATACCCTGCCCTATTGATGTACAATGGTATATTAGGGGCCTATCCCCATTCCAAATTATTTAAAAATGTCAGAGAAAATGCCAGCTTAGCCTATTATGCCGGTTCTAACTTAGAAAGTTTAAAAGGATTAGTATTTATCTTTGCAGGGATTGAACCTAAAACCTACCACCAAACTGTCGAAATAATTAAAGGACAGTTAGAGGATATGAAAAATGGTAATATTTCAGAAAAAGAATTCCAGTACACATACGTAAGTTTAGAGAATGGTTTATTGGAAACCTATGATGAAGTTGGTGGCCAGATAGGGTACTTTGTAGATGGGAAATTAGTAGGTAAAACAATAACGATACCGGATTTGCTTGAAAAGTTAAAAAGGGTAAAGGTAGAGGATGTAGTGGAAGTTGCAAAAAGTGTGGAACTAGAGTTGATTTATTTCCTTAAGGGAAAGGGTGATTAAAATGGCTGTCCAAACCTTAGAATTTAAAGAGGTACAAGAAAAAGGTTATAAATGGGAAATGGATAATGGCCTAACGGTATTTTACCTTCCTAAACCTAAATTTAAAAAAACCTTTGGGGTTTTTGCCACTAACTATGGGGCAGTGGATTTTGCTGAAGATAACTTTCCACCGGGAATTGCCCACTTTTTAGAACATAAGTTATTTGAAGAACCCCATGGTAATATAGAAGAGGAATTTGCTAAATTAGGGGTTACCGTTAACGCCTTTACTACCCATATCCATACTTGCTACTTCTTTTCTGCTACAGGGAATTTCTATCCCGCCCTTGAACTGTTATTAAACTTTGTTCAAGCTCCCCATTTTACAGAGGAAAATGTTAAAAAAGAACAAGGGATTATTACCCAAGAAATAGAAATGTATCGGGATGATCCTACTTGGGTCGTTTACTTAAATCTCTTAAAAGCCCTTTATCCTAATCATCCAGTAAGTAAAGATATTGCAGGGACCGTTGATGATATTATGAAAATAACTCCAGAAATGTTATATAATTGTTATAACAAGTTTTACAATCCCCGTAATATGGTGTTGTTGGTGGCAGGGGACTTAGATCTAAATAAATTAAGGGAATTTATCGAAGAAAATCAAAAGGAAAAAGGATTTGGTGAGAAATACAAATACATCCGAAGTATACCCTATGATCCCTTTATCCCAAATAAAAAATTGGTGGAAGAAAAAATGGAAGTAGCTAGACCTATACTTTGTTTAGGATTTAAAGACAAAGATGTCGGACAAAAGGGAAAAGATCTATTTAAAAAGGAAATTGCTACACTATTGTTAATGGAAACTATTTTAGGTAGGGGATCTAAACTATATAATAGCTTATATGATGAAGGGATAATAGACAGTAGTTTCGGTGTGGAGTACACCGCTGAAGACGGCTTTGGACATACGATTTTATCTTTAGAAACCGATGATCCCCAAGGCTTTGTTGAAAGGTTGGAATTAGAAATTGAGAAAATCAAAGAACAGGGTCTAGATAAAGAAGAGTTTTTGTTAAATAAAAGAAAATTAGAGGGTCTTAATTTAATGGAATTAAATTCTATGGAAAATGTAGTATTAGGTTTTATGGGAGATTATTTTAGAGATTGTAATTATTTTGATAGGGTAGAGGCAATCAGGGAAGTTACCTTTGAAGATGTTCAACAAAGATTAGTAGAACATTTAGATTTTAAAATGAGTGCTATTTCAATAATTAACAATGGCATCTTGACAAAGAAAGGGTAAATATGATAATATAAATTTTGCAAGTGCCGAAGTGGCGGAATTGGCAGACGCACTTGACTCAAAATCAAGCGGCCACAAACCGTGCCGGTTCGAGTCCGGCCTTCGGCACCAATAAAATCTACAGAAAGGTTAAAGGGTTTGCATTTGCAAACCCTTTTTTGTAACTGTACTACCAAGTGTGTTGACAATCTTTGCATTTATATTCTTTTTCTAAGCTTCCTCTAAAATAGAAACCGAAAATTCCATGGACATTTTCTTTTGCTTCAAGTTTTTCAACGGATGTACTTTGGCATTTAGGGCATTGGATGTTATTCTCAGTTTTAACTTCCATAAAAATTCCCCCTTAATTAGAAGTTTGTATATATATTATATACAAAAATTTAGAAAATTAAAACAAAAATTTGTAATATTTGTAGGAACAAAATTACAAGATTTATCGTCTAATTATTATCTAATTATGGGGTTTTTTAAGTAATATAAAGTAAATTGGTTTACAGGAGGTTCTAAAGAGTGGATCCTTTATTAGAGAAAAAAATAGTTGAAGGCCTTAAAAAAGGTGAACTTTCCAGTTTTGAAGAGTTTGTTAAATATTATCAAAGGGATATATATAATATTGCCCTTAGATTTTTAAATAATGAACAGGACGCCCTAGATGTTACACAGGAAATTTTTTTAAAGGTATTAAAGAAGATAGATTCTTTTCAAGGTAATAGTAAACTTTCTACTTGGTTATATAGAATAACTATTAATTATTGCAAGGATTATGTAAAAAAATACTATAAACATACCAATTTATATATAGATAAAGGAATAGATGGGGAAGAAGGAGAAATTTATTACCAACTACCCAGTGATGAAGGAGAGCCTTCTATGGTTTTAGAAGAAAAACTAAAGAAAGAGGCTTTGTATAAATGTATAGAACTATTGGAACCTGAATTCAAAGAGGTAATAATTTTAAAATATATTAACCAATTATCCTATGGAGAGATGGGAGAAATTTTAAACATTCCCGAAGGAACTGTAAAATCTAGATTACATCGGGGAAGATTAAATTTAGCAAAACTTTTAAAAGAACGGGAACTTTTATAACCAAATTTTCGTCTAAATTTTAAAAGGTGGTGATACCATGGAATATAAAGATTGGGATGAGTTAAAAAAGGTTGATCAGATGTTAAAAAATATGGAAAAGGTAGAAGTGCCTATAGATTTAACTGCAAGAATAGTTAAAAGGGCAAAGGAACAAGGACTTATCGATAAAAAACCTAAGAAAAGAACTTTCTCAACCCTTGTATCTCCTATATCAAGATTGTCTAAAATTTCTTTAACTGCTGCTTGTATATTATATCTAATATTATCTATAAATTTACTAGGTTTAAATTTCTGGGGACCTACTACTGTTTTGGAAAAATCAGGACAGTATGAAATTGCTAGAAAAAATTTAGCCATTGATGGGGTAGAAGATTACTCACAAATAGAATCTGAAATAGAGAATACCAATATTGTAACTAAAGAAAAGGATGTAGATACTAATATAATTATTTTTCTTTTAGCTACGGGACTTTCTATACCTTATTTAATAGAAGTAATAAAAATAAAGAAAAACCTTTAAAAGTTCATCGGCTTTTAAAGGTTTTCTTCTGTTTTTGGTGTATAATATACATATAGCTATGGGTTTAAGGAGAGTGAAAAATGATGAAAAAAGCGGTAATAATTGATGGTAATAGTTTAATATACAGGGCCTTTTTTGCCTTGCCATTATTACAAACATCTAAAGGTGAATATACCAATGGACTTTATGGTTTTACAACTATGTTATTTAAAGTTATAGAAGAAGAAAAACCAGATTATATCGCTGTGGCTTTAGATAAAGGTAAGAAAAATTTTAGACATGAAACCTTTCCTGAATACAAAGGTCATCGTCCCAAAATGCCTGTAGAACTTATAGGACAATTTAAGTTACTTAAAGAAATGCTAGAACTGATGAAAATTAATTATTTTGAATTAGATAACTATGAAGCCGATGATATCATAGGCACCTTTGCCCAAAGGGCAAAAGAACAAGGTTACTATACCCTTATAGTCAGTGGTGATAGAGATGTTTTACAGCTAGTAGACCAAAATGTCGATGTAATGTTAACTAAAAAAGGAATTAGCCAAACTATAAAGTATGACGAGAAAAGTTTAGAAAAGGAATTTGGTATTTCTTCTAAAATGTTAATTGATGTAAAGGCACTTATGGGTGATACTTCTGACAACATTCCAGGTGTTAAAGGAGTAGGGGAAAAAACAGCTCTTAAACTAATTCAAACCTTTGGCTCTTTAACAGAAGTCTATAATAACCTTGATAAAGCAGGGGGACCTAAATTAAGGGAAAACTTAGAGAAAGATAAAGAAATGGCCTTTATTAGCCAAAAATTAGCTAAAATCAAATTAGATGTACCTTTAGATTTTGAATTTAACAACTTAACCCTTAAAGACTTTGACCAAGGTTTATTAGCTTTTTTTAGAAGGGTAGAATTTAATAGTTTAATTCCAAAAATTAATATTTTAGTTGATGAACAGGAAAATGATTTTGAAGTAAAAGAAGGCAAACTAAATATTAAAGAATTGTTAGGTAATGAGTATGGGATTCTTTGGCAAGGAGATATCCTCTATATTGGTAGTTATGATGAATTTTACAAAACCACTGACTTTGAAAAGATAAAAGAAATACTTGAAAATGAGGAAGTTAAAAAAATCTGTTTTGATTATAAAAATCTATTACATAAATCTAAAGAAAGTGGCATTGAAGTAAAAGGGGTAATTTTTGATACTCTATTAGCCGCTTATCTTCTAGAGCCAGATAAAAGTAGTTATTCTATCGAGGATTTAGCCCAAAATTACTTAAATTTTTCCTTAAATAGTGAAGATTTTGAAAGAAAAGCTAGTTTGTTACCTATAATCTATCTTGAACAACGGAATCGAATTGAGGCTATGGGTGGAGAATTTTTGCTATATCAAATAGAAATGCCTTTAAGTAAAGTATTATGTGATATGGAACGGGAAGGAATTCATGTAGATAAAGATTATTTAGAAAAGTTAAGTAAAGAGTTTGATGAGCAATTGGGGATATTACAAGAAAAAATCTGGAGTTATTCTAAAGAAAAATTTAACATAAATTCACCTAAACAATTGGGAACAGTGTTATTTGAAGAGTTAAACCTTCCCCCCCTTAAAAAAACTAAGACCGGATACTCTACAGATGTTACGGTGTTAGAGGGGCTTAAAGAAGCTCATCCTATTATTGATTATTTATTACAATATAGAACTTTGGCGAAATTAAAATCTACCTATGCCGATGGTTTAATAGCTTTAATAAAAGAAGATGGCAAACTTCACACTACCTTTAACCAGACTATAACAGCAACAGGAAGACTTTCTAGTACAGAACCTAATTTACAAAATATACCAATAAGGTTGGAGGAAGGGAAAAAAATCCGAAAAGCCTTTATTGCCCCTGAAGGCTATACGTTACTTTCCTTTGATTACTCCCAAATTGAGCTGAGGATTTTAGCCCATATGTCAGGGGATAGTAATTTAATTGAAGGTTTTTTAAAGGGACAGGATGTCCACCAAAGAACTGCTTCTGAGGTTTTTGGTGTTCCATTAGCACAGGTAACTGAACAACAGCGTAGACATGCAAAGGCCGTTAACTTTGGAATAGTTTATGGAATGAGTGATTTTGGATTAGCCCAAAGCCTTTCTATCCCGAGAAAAGAGGCTAAAGATTATATCGAAAGGTATTTCCAACGCTATCAAGGTGTAAAAAGATTTATTGATTCTACAATATCCCTTTGTAAAGAAAAGGGTTATGTGGAAACATTATTTAACAGGAGAAGGTATATCCATGAAATAAATAGCTCTAACTTTAATAGAAGGTCCTTTGCAGAAAGGGCAGCTATCAATACCCCTATACAAGGAACAGCTGCAGATATAATTAAAAAGGCCATGGTAGATATCTATAACAGTAAACCTAATGCTAAAATGTTACTACAAGTTCATGATGAACTGGTGTTTTTAGTGGAAAACTCAAAGGTTAATGAAGTGATTCCAAAGATTAAAGAAATAATGGAAAATACCATTAAACTAGCAGTTCCATTAACAGTAGATTACAAGATAGGTAGGAATTGGATGGAAATGGAGTAAATTTGGAGGTAGAAAAAATGCCAGAGTTACCAGAAGTGGAAACAATTGTGCGGGGATTAAGGTCTAAGCTTGAATGTAACAGATTTATAGAAGTAGAAGTTTACAATGAAAACACTATCAAAAATCCTAAGTGTATCAAGGAATTTAAAGAAAGAATAGAAGGAAAGAAAATTAGAGAAGTTAAGAGGCGGGGGAAGTACATCCTCTTGATTTTAGAAGATCTGGCCCATGTTATTATCCATTTGCGAATGACAGGGCAATTGATATACAGTGAGGATCAGTTGAATTTTAGTCATTTGTGCCTCTCTGCAAAGCTTTCTAAGGGCTATTTGTATTTTAATGATATCCGAAAATTTGGTACTATCTCCTTATTGCCTAAAGATGACTTGGCTAAAGAAAAGGGATTTTGGACTTTAGGGGTGGAACCCTTAGAAGAAAGCTTTGGAATTGAATATCTCAAAAGTAAATTAGATACTGGTAGGCCTATAAAAAGTTTGTTATTAGATCAAAGGGTCTTAGCAGGTTTGGGAAATATTTATGTTGATGAAAGCCTCTTTTTAGCAGGTATTTCCCCTTCTAAGCCCGCCAAAACTTTATCTGATGAAGAGATTTCTAAGTTAGTTTCAGCTATAAAATTTGTTTTAACTAAAGGAATTGAAAATAAGGGAACATCCTTTAGTGATTTTGTAGATTCTTATGGAGATAAGGGTACTAATCAAAATTTCTTGCAAGTTTATGGCAGAGGTGGGGAAAAGTGTAAGGTATGTGGTAATGTATTAGCAAAAGACAAAATAGCAGGTAGAACAACGGTATTTTGCCTATATTGCCAAAAATAAATAGGCTTTTGGGAAAAACAGAAAATCTATCACATAAAAAGCCCAAATCCATAAAATGAACTAGACCTAATCCTTCGAGGTGGTGATTTTATGGAACTTTGGGCAGTATTTTTTTTAGCTCTAGCTGTTTCTTTAGATGGTTTTGGTGCTGGTTTTGCCTACGGGCTCAACAGAATAACTATAAATTTCTCCGCAAAAATATTGATAAGCTTAGCATCTGCCTTTGCAATATACTTATCTTTATTGGCGGGGGTATTGATTATAAAAATATTACCACCTAATTTAGCAGAGAAATTAGGTGGAATTCTACTCTGCGTTATGGGAATATATATAATTTATCAAAACTTGAGGAATTTAATAAATAACCAACCCTTTGATGAAGAATTTTTAAAGAAAAATTTTATTCAAAAGTTATTTATCTTGTTAAAAGAACCTAAGAAAGCAGATTTTGATAAATCAGGGAATATTTCTGGGATTGAAGTGTTTTTTTTAGGGTTTGCTTTAGCAATGGATGCCTTTGGAGCAGGATTTGGTGCAGCCTTAGCAGGGAGTAACCCCTTATTAATGGCAGTTTCTGTAGGAATTTTAAAGTTTATTTTAGTATCCCTTGGAATTATTTTAGGTAAAAAGTTAACGGAAATTCCATGGCAAGGAGTAATAGTTATAATTCCTGGAATAATTTTTTTGTTAATAGGGTTGACAAATTTAAAATAATTAGTAAAATTAAATACTAAGTAACAAATCGGAAGCTTCAAGCTTCTGATTTATTTTAAACATCTTACCCTGTTTCATTAAAGAAATAAAGGGATAAAGGAAATAGTACTTTTATAGAAATATAAAAAATTAAAAAAAATTAAAAGGAAAAAATAATTTTTTATCGAATAATTAATTTATAAATATAATATATTTTCAGTGAGGAGGTAGCTTTCTTGAAAAAAATCGGCTTAACAGGTGGAATAGCTAGTGGTAAAAGCACTATTTCTAAAATATTAAAGCGGCTAGGGGCAGCAATTATAGATGCAGATTTAGAGGCAAAGGCCACTCTTAAGCCAGAGACAAAATGCTGGGAGTTGTTGGTTAAAGAATTTGGTAGAGAAATTTTAAAACCTGATAATACAATAGACCGTAAAAAGCTAGGAAATTTAGTTTTTGGTAAAGCTGAAAAGTTACAAAAATTAAACCAAATTGTTCATCCTTTTGTTAAAGAAAGGATTAAAAATAAAATGGTAGAGATAGAAAGGAAAGGTAAATATAAAGCTATTGTTCTAGATGCCCCTCTACTTATAGAAACCGGTTTTCATAATTTAGTTGACGAAGTTTGGGTAGTAGATGTAGATAGAGAAACTCAAATACAGAGGGTAATGAAAAGGGATAATTTAAATAGAGAACAAGCAATAGCCCGTATAAATTCCCAACTACCAAGGGAAGAAAGGATTAAATACGCCACAGCAATTATCGATAATATGGGGACGAGGAAACATACTAGGGAACAAATAATCAAACTTTGGCAAACTAAAGTTGAAGAAAAATAAACTGAATATTTCTCTCTGAGAGAAAAATGTCGAAATTTTTATAGATTCAAACCGTTGACAATTTTTAAAATGTATATTATCATATGAAATAACTTAAAATATAAAGTTACATACTTTATAATTATAATTTTTTAATAATAATATTTAGAATCTTCTGTATTATTGCTGTGACTTACCTTTAAGTGATTGATCCCTAATCAATCACTTAAAAATAAAAAAAGAAAAGAAAATAGGAGGGAGAGTAATTACATGAGAAAATTATTGACAGTATTATTGATCTCCGTCATGGTGCTTTCTTTGGCAGCATGTGGAGGGAAACAGGAGGAAGCCCGTAAAATCGGTGGTACTTTAATTATCGGTAATACCACTGAAATGACCGGGGACTGGATAACAGCATTCTCCAATATCGCTTCTGACAGCGAAGTACTAAACTTAATTACAGGGTATTATACAGTTGATTTAACTTCTGCTGGGGAGTATGTAATCAACAAAACTGCTGTAAAGGATTATGAAAGGATTGTAAATGACGACGGTTCTATAACCTATGAGTTCGAGATCAACAAAGGGTTAAAATTTAGTAACGGAGTTGAAATTACTGCGAAAGACTATGTTGCTGATATTTTACTTTGGAACTCTAAGTTTATAGCCGATTTAGGTGGTTCTAACACCGTTTCTTTTAGGCTTAAAGGACATGGACCATATTCAAAAGGTGAAACTAAAGAATTTTCAGGAGTTCGCCTATTAGATGACTATAAATTCTCTGTAACTATCGATGCTGCCCACTTACCATACTTCTATGAATTACCTCTAGTTAGGTATAGTCCAGAATTTTTACCTTTCTGGTTAGGGGACGGTGTAGATGTTGCTGATGATGGAAATGGTGCTTATTTTACCGTAGAAGTTACCGAAGAAGCTTTTGGAGATATCTTTAAAGCAGCAAGGGAAAATCCTATATATGTATCTAGTGGTCCATATGTAGTAGAAGAATATGATGTTGCTTCTAAAATGGTTACTTTAAAAATCAATGAAAACTTTGCTGGTAACTATGAAGGACAAAAACCTTCAATAGAAACAGTGATCTTAAAGTTAGTTCAGCAAGATACAATGATGGATGAGTTAAGAACCGGTGGTGTAGACTTACTTTATGGTGTAGTTGCCGGTGGAACAATCCAAGCAGGTCATGACTTAGTAGAAGAAGGTATCGGTATTACTTTCAGTGCTTATCCCCGTTCTGGTTATGGTAAAATCCACTTTGTAACTGACCATGGTCCAACACAATTTAAAGAAGTACGCCAAGCTATTGCCCACTTAATCAATAGAGATGAGTTTATTCAAGCCTTTGCTAGAGGTTATGGTTCAGTTGTCCATGGGCCATACGGAGAAGGTCAGTGGTTCTATCAAGAAACAAGACAAGAATTGTTATCTAAAGTTAATCTATATCCTTATAGCTTAGAAGATGCAGTTAGAGTTCTTGAAGAAGGTGGCTGGACTTTAGATGCCAACGGTAATCCATACACCGGCGAAGGTTTACGCCACAAAATGGTAGATGGCCAATTAATGCCTTTAGTAATCGAATGGTTTGGTTCTGCTAATAACGAGTTTACAGATTTATTAGCTATCCGTTTACTAGAAAATCCTGATATCGCTGCTGCTGGTATGAAATTCAATCAAACAGTTGGTGATTTCGGTGAATTGATTAACTGGTATACCCGTACCGGTGGAGAGCAATACACAGTACCAACTTATCATATGTTTAACTTAGCTACTAGCTTTACCCCAATGTACGACTTAGAAAGAACTTATACACCTGGTGGTAGTGTAAACTACAATAGAATTAACGATGAAGAATTATATAGATTAGCAAAAGAACTAGTTAGAAGAGATGGTACAGACAGAGATGGATTTAAAAAGGCCTTTGTTGATTTCATTGTTCGCTGGAATGAGTTACTACCTGATATTCCACTCTACTCTAACACCTTACACGATTTCTTCAATGAAAAATTAAAAGATTGGAATTTAACTGCTAATATCAGACTAGTTCATGCTATCCTCTATGCATATATCGAAGAATAAGATTTTAGTAGATTTAAAAGAAAAATAGGGTATATTGTAAAATATACCCTATTTTTACCATATAAAGTAATTTTCCTTAAAGTTATAAATATTAATAATGTTAACTAGTTAATAATTTTTCAGATTATACTAAGAGATGAAGGCAGGTAATAATATGTTAAAATACTTTATAAAAAGAATTGCCTATATGATCCTAGTTTTCTTTATTATGTCTATTGTTCTTTTTGGGTTGTATAGTCTAATACCTGGTGACCCGGCGATGATGAATGTTTTCCACTTGAAGGAACAAATGTCTCCTGAAGAATTTGAGGCTAGATATCAACAAGAACGGCAGAATTTAGGGCTAGATGATCCCGTACATGTCAGGTATTATCGTTGGGCAAGTAGATTTTTTAGGGGAGAATTTGGTAGGTCAAACTATTACAAAAAAGACGTTATTGATGTTGTTAAAACACCTTTGAGGGTAACAGTAACTTATAATATTTTTGTCGTCTTATTAACCTTTTTAATCACTATACCTCTAGGTATAGCTTCTGCTGTTTATAAAAATTCTACCTTTGACAAAGTTGTACAAGTTGTAACTGTGGTTGGTTACAGTATTCCTTCCTTTATATTTGCGTTAATTTTTATTTACCTATTTGCAGTAAGGTTAGGTTGGTTTCCAGTTAGTGGTATGAGGACCCCTGGATTTTCAGGAACTCAGTTTCAAGAGTTTTTAGATTTGGTTAAACATATGGCACTTCCTGTTATAGCGTTAACTTTTGCATCATTAGGAGCGATGACCCGCTATGTTAGAGCTTCTATGATAGATGCTTTAGCTTTAGACTGTATTAGAACTGCTAGGGCAAAGGGTCTCAAAGAAAGGGTTGTTATTTTATCCCATGCTTGGAGGAATGCTTTGTTAGGTGTTATCACTTTGATGATAGCTTATGCTATGTCACTATTTAGTGGTGCATTGATCTTAGAAACTATGTTTAATATTCATGGAATGGGTAAATTTTTATATGATTCTCTCCGGAACATGGATTATAATGTAACTTTGGCAATCCAGTTGTTCTACGTAGTTATCGCATTGGTGACTAATATCTTGATAGATTTTAGCTATGGGCTTGTTGACCCAAGGGTAAGAGTAGATAAATAGGGAGGGGAAAGAATGTCTAAAACAGAAAAAAACATCGAACAAAAGGCCCATAAGCGGTTGGCTATGTTTTCCTTTCTTTTTGGAGGGAAAAGTAAACTATCTATTTTAGAAGAGGAGCATATTGAAAGTCCAACTAGAACAATTATAAAAAACTTTGTTAGTAATAAAATGGGGATGACTGCTTTAATTATTTTTTTGAGTATTTTCTTAATAGTATCTATAGGACCTATTTTCATGCCTTTAGACTTATCTTTTTCAGATGCTAGTCAAATTGATACCCCCCCTGGTTTTGATATGATGAAGGTTCCTAGGGAACTCCAGGGAAATGTTAAACAAATTTCTGTAGGGCCTACTTATTCTATAGGTTTATCCAATGATGGTCAAGTCTATGTTTGGGGCAAGAGTAGAAGGACTAGAACTAATGACTTGAAAAATATCCCTGAGAACATGGGACGGGTAGTTCAAGTAGCAGCAGGTTTTGATCACGCTTTAGCATTAAATGAACAAGGGAAGCTATTTGCTTGGGGTAGTAACCGTCATGGCCAAACGAATATTCCTGCAGAAGTCCAAAATTTAACTAATATTAAAGCTATTTATGCCGGATATTTATCATCATTAGTTTTAACTGAAGATGGTCATTTGTATTACTTTGGAAATACAATGCTCAATGATTATAATGAGTTTCATCCTTATCAAGGGCAAATTAAAAAAGTAGCTTTATCTGAAAATCATTTTATAGCTTTGACCTTTGATGGGGAAGTGGTATTTTTAGGAAACCAACGGGCTTCTTATGCCAATATTCCACAAAATATGGGGAATGTAATAGATATAGCTTCTACATCTTTGACCTTTGCTGCTTTAAATGACAAAGGGGATGTTTTTATTTGGGGTAATCCCTCTGGGGCTAGAGGTGAAAGGGAGATCCCTGAAACTGAAAATAAAATTGTAGAAATTTATGGTGGGAGACATCATTATGTTGCTAAAACCGATAAGGGAGAGCTGTTAAGTTGGGGACTTGACAATTACGGACAAGCCTCTATCCCAAGAAGGGTACAAAATGCTGAAATAGCTACTGTATATAATGGTTTTTACCAAAATTATGCTGTGACTAAAGATGGTAGAGTATTGACTTGGGGATTAAAAGGTTATCTTTTAGGTTCCGATGAATTAGGAAGAGATCTTTTCCAACGTATATTAAATGGTGGAAGGTTGAGTATGACAATAGGTGGAGTTGCAGTATTGATTTCCACTTTCATAGCTATTGTTATTGGTGGTGTCTCCGGATACTTCGGTGGTAGAGTCGATATAATTTTACAAAGGATATCAGAAATGGTAGCATCATTGCCATTCCTTCCCTTAGCTATGATTTTGTCTGCTTTAATAGGTAATATGCTTACAACAACCCAAAGGGTATATTTGATAATGGTCATATTAGGACTTTTATCATGGCCTGGGCTATACCGTTTAATTAGGGCTCAAGTTCTTTCAATCCGTGAACAAGAATATGTTACTGCAGCAAAGGTATTGGGAGTTAAACAAAGTAGTATTATTTTTAAACACATTATTCCCAATGTTATTTCAGTTATTATCGTTTCCGCTACTTTATCCTTTGGTGGTAGTATGATAACTGAGGCTAGTTTGTCCTTTTTAGGTTTTGGAGTACAACCACCCTATCCTACTTGGGGTAATATGCTAAATAGTGCGAGAAACAGTGTTGTAATTCAAAATTTCTGGTGGAGATGGGTCTTTCCATCAATAGTTCTATCTGTTTGTGTAATTTGTATTAATATAATCGGTGAAGCATTAAGAGCTGCTATAGACCCGAAATCTCAAGAACGTTAGGGGGATAAATAATGGCATTATTAGAATTGAAAAATTTACACACATACTTCAAAACCAAAAAAGGAATTATAAAAGCGGTAAATGGTGTCAGTTATTCAGTTGAAGCAGGGAGGACCCTTGGGATAGTAGGGGAAAGTGGTAGTGGAAAAAGTGTATCAGCTATGAGTATCTTAAAATTATTAGACGGCAATGGTTATATAGCTGATGGTGAAATACTCTTTAATGGAGAAAATTTGGTAGATATCCCTGTAAGTCAGATGACTAGAATTAGGGGAAATGAAATATCAGTAATATTTCAAGAACCAATGACATCATTAAACCCTGTATTTTCTGTAGAAAGGCAGTTATCAGAACCTTTCATTATTCATCAGGGAATGAGTAAAAAAGAGGCAGCAGAAAAAGTGGTAGAAATGCTAGCATTAGTTAAAATTCCTAATCCAGAAACTGTTGCCAAACAATACCCCCACCAGCTTTCCGGTGGAATGAGACAGAGGGTAATGATTGCTATGGCTTTAGCATGTCGACCTAGGGTGTTGATTGCTGATGAGCCTACAACGGCATTAGATGTTACTATTCAAGCTCAAATCCTTAAATTGATGAACGAACTTAAAAGTACAGTTGGAACATCGATATTATTTATTACCCATGACTTAGGTGTAATAAATGAGATGGCCGATGATGTTGCTGTTATGTATTGTGGTCAGGTTGTGGAAAAAGCCACTGCTAGAACCATTTTTGGAAAGGATAGTAAATACTCCCATCCTTACACAGAAGGTCTTATGACTTCTATACCTAGACTAGATACCCCAAAAGGAACAAGGTTAGAAGCTATTCCTGGAGCTGTTCCCCATCCCTTAAATTTACCTAAAGGTTGTAAATTTGCCCCTAGATGCAAATATGCTACAGATAAATGTAGGGAACATGAACCCCAATTACTTGAAGTGGAGCCAGGGCATCAAGTTCGTTGCTTCTATCCAGTGAAAGGAGTAAGACAAAATGGCTAAGATACAAAATGGTAAAAAGGTCTTAATCCGTATTGAAAACTTAAAACAATACTTTCCATTAAAAAAGAAATCAATTTTTGCAGAACAGTTATATGTAAGGGCAAATGATGATGTTTCTTTAGATATTTACGAAGGTGAAACTTTAGGGCTAGTAGGGGAAAGTGGTTGTGGTAAATCGACCCTAGGTAGGACGTTATTACAACTTTATAATCAGACCGATGGTAGAACAATTTATTATGGTAGAGAATTAGATGAAATTGCTCCCCAGTATGTAGTTAAGACTTTGAAAAATTTAGAAAAAATTCGGGAAAAGTATAAAGAAGCTAAAAAAGTTGAAGAAGAGGCAAGGAAAGCCTATGAAAAAGCGGCAGAAGGTGAGGAGAAATACAAAGCTATTAACAAACTGAGGGCTGCAGAGAAAGTTAGTAAAGATTATTTCTTAGATATGGTACAGCTTATAGGTGGATTTTATTTAGCTGAAGATTTAAAACCAGTAGCGGATATCCTATTAAAAGAGCATAATGCAGCTATTAAGGTAAGAAGAATTAAGAATAAAATTCAAGATTATCAATTAAAATTAGATAATAAAGTAGCTAAGTTGAGGGATAAAGGAAACAGTGAAAAAGAAATAGAAGAAAAAGTAAAAACCTTGAAGGAAAAAATAGCTGAACAAAAGGCTGCTTTAAAAGAAGCAGAGAAGAAGCTAGAAGAAATATTGGCTACTATAGAAAAAATGTTAGACCCATATAGGGATCATCCTGATTTTGAAAGATTAGAATCTTATAGAGATAAAGGGATAGACTTAGCTAAGCTTACCGTAGATGAAATGAGGATAGTAAGAAAAGATTTACAATTAATTTTCCAAGACCCTTATTCATCTTTAAATCCGAAGATGACAGTTGGTCAAATTATTTCCGAAGGGTTGTTTGCCCATAAGATGTTTTCTCCAAATGATCCCAAATTACAAGATTACGTTTTAGATGTTATGGATAAGTGTGGGTTACAAAATTACTTTGTTCACCGTTATCCCCATCAGTTCTCTGGTGGTCAAAGGCAGCGGATAGGTATTGCCCGTTCAGTTGCTCTAAAACCTAAATTTATTGTCTGTGATGAAGCGGTTTCTGCACTAGATGTTTCTATTCAATCACAAATTCTTAACTTATTACAAGACCTTAAAGAGCAAGAAAAATTAACGTATCTATTTATATCCCATGACTTATCAGTTATTAAACATATTAGTGATAGGGTAGCAGTAATGTATTTAGGTAATGTAGTGGAGTTAGCAGAAACAGAAGAATTGTATCAGAGGCCAATGCATCCATATACTGAGGCATTGTTAATGGCAATACCTACTACTGATATCGATGTAGATAAAAAAGAAGTTTATGTATTAGAAGGAGATATACCAAGTCCTATTCGCCCGCCAGCAGGCTGTAAATTCCACACCCGCTGTCGCTATGCAACGGAAATTTGTAAGAATGTACCACCAAAACTTGAAGAAGCTTCACCTGGACACTTTGTAGCTTGTCACCATAAACTAAATCAATAAAGGAATGAAATGACGTGTTATATCAAAGGGAGAAAATAGAAAAAATCTTACAAATTAAAAAAGAAAAGGCTGAAGCAATTAAGAAAAGTAGAGGTTATAGTGAAGATTATGATGAAAAATTAACCTTTGATGATATCTTGGCTATTATAATTTCAGCAACAATTGTATTTGGACCTATCTTTTTAGTCTTAGGGATAATATTATACTTATTAATAAGAACATGGTAGAAAATTTGCGGGGTAACTTTATCCCGCAATTTTAATTAAAATTCAATTGACATAATACAAATAAATGGTATATAATAATAAAGGAATGCGAGAGTGCTGGAACTGGCAGACAGGCACGTTTGAGGGGCGTGTGGTCAATACCGTACGGGTTCAAGTCCCGTCTCTCGCACCAAAATTTATTTTTTATAAAAAAGTGTTGACAACACATAAAATAAATGATAGAATAAATCTTGTCGTTGTGACAGAGCACCACAAATTAGATGAAAGCAAATGAAAGTAAATGAAAGTAAAAAAATTAAAAATAAAATAAAGTATTGACAAAACAAAATAAACGAGTTATAATAATAAATGTCGCTGAGATGAAGAGTTGGAGCTGTGGTGTAGAGGCCTAACATGCCTGCCTGTCACGCAGGAGATCGCGGGTTCGAATCCCGTCAGCTCCGCCAGTAAAGTATATGTGCCTCGGTAGCTCAGTCGGTAGAGCAGAGGACTGAAAATCCTCGTGTCGGCAGTTCGATTCTGCCCTGAGGCACCATTTAAAACATGCGGAAGTGGCTCAGTGGTAGAGCATCGCCTTGCCAAGGCGAGGGTCGCGGGTTCAAATCCCGTCTTCCGCTCCAATAAAAGTCTGGCGGCATAGCCAAGTGGTAAGGCAGAGGACTGCAAATCCTTTATTCCCCAGTTCAAATCTGGGTGCCGCCTCCAAGATCTTACCAAATACACCCTGCCGGGGTGGCGGAATAGGCAGACGCAAGGGACTTAAAATCCCTCGGGCTTTACGGCCCGTACCGGTTCGACTCCGGTCCTCGGCACCAACTAAAAATTAACACCTGAGACAAAGTTCTCAGGTTTTGTTATACTAAAAATGGGTTCGTAACTCAGGGGGAGAGTGCTACCTTGACAGGGTAGAAGTCGCGCGTTCGATCCGCGCCGAACCCACCATAAATGATAATAAACAGCTAAAAGGCTGTTTTTCCTTTTTTTAAGAAGTTTTCTAGTCCTTTGATGATGCCAGAGTTTTGGAAAGAAAGTTAAAATTTCAATTATTTTTATTGACAATTTAACTGTATATAACAACTTCACCCCTCATATACTAAATTTAGGTAGATTATCTTAAGGGGGGAAGAAATATGAAAAGTCTTACGATAGGTACTAAAAGATATCTAGAACAATTTAGATATTGTTTAGAAGATAAACTAGAACCTTTACGGCAACTAGGGATGGAAATTAACTTAACAGAAGAATCTAAAGGTAACATAACTTTTTTGGGATGTTCAATTCATAATACCACCATTAGTAATCATGATTATGAAAAAATTGCAGTTAAACAAATAGCCTTTGCTTTAGCAACATACATAGTAGATGTTTTGGAAAAACCTTTATTAGAAAAAAATATTAAAAACTTTTACCCTACTTTATCGGAAAAAGAACAAAATAAATTGTATATAAAGTCATTAGAAATTATAAAACAAAAGAATAAGGTTTTTAAAAGAGATGAAACAATAAAAGCTGATATTGCAGAAAAACTTATAGAATATTTCGAGAAACAATGGCAAATCAATATTGAAGGTTTTATTAGGTTTAGACTACAAGATTATATGGATAGTTTATTAGAAATAATTCAAGAGGCTCAAGAAGAGCTGAATATAGAAAAAGAGTATAATGACTTTATTAAATTACTTAGGTATTTTGTGGATATCCAAGAACCTAAAGTAAATGAAGCCCATTTATTAAAAAAGGGTGGTAAATATTTAATTTTAGGAGATAATCATGAAATAATAACAGAGGAAAATTATGGTGATGTAAATGGTTGTGATGGAATTATAAGTTGTTTAGTAACCTATGCTCCTCAAAAAATAGTTATCCATATAAAAGATTTTTATTTTGATGATGAAGTGTTAACAACTGTAAATAGTATCTTTGATGAGAAAGTTGTTTTATGTTTAGGTTGTAATCACTGTGCTGACCCTGTAGATACAATGGAAAAAAGTAATGAAGAAATAAAAACAACTTGACTTTTAGAATAAATAACAATATAATATTTTCAAAAAATATTGCTTAAAAATTATGAAGGGGAAAAGTACTTTGTGGAACTTTTCAGAGAGGGTATACCGTGGCTGAAAGTATACCTAAAGGGAAACTTAGGAAAAACCACCCTGGAGTTGAAGGCGATGAGCCTTTTCGGTTAATAGCCGTTATCCTATTTAAAGTGGAAGGATAGTATCCTTCAACTAGGGTGGAACCGCGGTGTATAATCGTCCCTTTTTCAAGGGACGATTTTTTATACATACTAGAAAAAAGATTTTGTTATTTTAGAAAGGAGTTGAGGTTTAAATGATTAAAGTTACTCTAAAAGATGGATCAGTTAGGGAGTATGAAGTAGGAGTTACAGTAGAAGAAATAGCTAAAGATATTAGCCCAAGGTTAGCTAAAGAAGCTTTAGCAGGAAGGGTTAACGGAAAACTAGTAGATTTAAATTTTAAGTTAGAAAATGACAGTACATTAGATATCATTACCTTTCAAAGTCCAGAAGGGGAAGATATCTATAGGCATAGTTCTGCCCATATAATGGCACAAGCAGTTACAGAACTTTATCCAGGGGTGAAACTGGCAATAGGTCCAAGTATCAAAGATGGTTTTTATTATGATTTTATGGTAGATAAGACCTTTACCCCCGAGGATTTAGAAAAAATTGAAAAGAAAATGGAGGAAATTATTAAAAGGGATCTTCCCTTTAAAAGACATGTTATCTCTAGGGAAGAAGCTATTAAATTCTTTAAAGAATTAGGACAAGATTTTAAAGTTGAGTTAATTGAAGGGTTATCAACTGATGAAGAAATCACTTACTATAAACAAGGAGACTTTGTGGATCTCTGTTCAGGCCCCCATATACCTAGTACAGGGAGGTTAAAAGCCTTTAAACTTCTCAATGTGGCAGGTGCTTATTGGAGAGGGGATGAAAAAAATCCAATGTTACAGAGGATTTATGGTACATCATTCCCTAAAAAATCAATGTTAGACGAATATTTATACAGACTTGAAGAGGCCAAAAAGAGGGATCATAGAAAATTAGGTAGGGAGCTAGACCTCTTTAGCTTCAGTGAAGAAGCGCCAGGTATGCCCTTTTACCATCCAAAGGGAATGATCCTCAGAAATGAAATTATCAATTTTTGGAGAGAAAAACATAAAGAGTATGGTTACGATGAAATTCAAACACCTCTTATTATGAACCAAAGGCTATGGGAGCGTTCAGGTCACTGGCAAAATTATCGGGAAAACATGTACTTTACAGAAGTTGATGATGAGACCTTTGCTATAAAACCGATGAATTGTCCTGGTGCCATGTTAGTATATAAAACAAGTCACCATAGTTATAGGGATTTACCCCTTAGGATGGCAGAATTAGGGTTAGTCCATCGTAGAGAACTTTCAGGTGCCCTCCATGGAATGATGAGGGTAAGGGCTTTTACCCAAGATGATGCCCATATCTTCATGACACCAGAGCAAATTGAAGAAGAAATAGGAAAAATAATGGAACTAATCGATGATGTATATAAAGTTTTTGGTTATTCCTATAGAGTTGAGCTAAGTACTAAACCAGAAAAAGCCATTGGTAGTGATGAGATATGGGAAATAGCCACCAATGCCCTTAAAAAGGTATTGGAAAACCGTAATATGGATTATGTGATAAATGAAGGGGATGGAGCTTTTTACGGTCCCAAAATTGACTTCCATATCGAAGATTGTTTAGGTAGAAGTTGGCAGTGTGGAACAATTCAGTTAGATTTTATGTTACCTGAAAGATTTGATTTAACCTATGTAGGGGAAGATGGTCAAAAACACAGGCCTGTAGTGGTACATAGGGTAGTACTTGGTGCTATAGACAGGTTTATTGGGCTGTTAGTAGAACATGTGGGAGGAGCTTTCCCCCTTTGGTTAGCACCAGAACAGGTGAGAATTATTGCTATTAGTGAACGACATCTTCCTTATTGTAAAGAGTTAGAGAAGAAGTTAAAAGATAAAGGAATTAGGGTTTGGGTAGATGGTAGAAGTGAAAAAATAGGGTATAAAATCAGAGAAGGTCAATTGCAAAAAATACCATATATGTTGGTTGTAGGGGATAAAGAAGTGGAAAATGGAGAAGTAAATGTTAGAAAAAGGGGAGAAGGGGAAATAGGCTCTAAAAAGGTTGAAGAGCTAATAAATGACCTTTTAGAAGAAATAAAAAATAAAAGGTAAATTCCTTGACATTACCCTAAATAAGTATTATACTAATGAAGTAGCAAGAAGAAGCCATCCGCTTCTCACCTTACGACCACAGGTTGTTGGGTTACCTATAAGATCGGTATTTACGTATCTTTATGGGCGGGTGGTTTAACCTGCCCATTTTTATTATTATTTTAAAGTATTTTTAGGAGGTGAAAAACTATTAGTAAAGACTTATTGATTAATGAGGAAATTAGGGCTAAAGAAGTGCGATTAATTGATGAAGCAGGAAATCAAATTGGAATCGTACCAATAAAAGAAGCTCTAAAGGCAGCAGGACAAAAAAATCTTGACCTTGTGGAAATTGCTCCTATGGCTAACCCGCCAGTTTGCCGTATAATGGATTATGGTAAATTTAAATATGAGCAAAGTAAAAGGGAAAAAGAAGCGAGAAAGAATCAACATGTTATCACAGTAAAAGAAATGAAATTAAGACCTAAAATTGATGAACATGATTTTCAAACAAAACTAAGGAATATTATTAAGTTCTTAGAATCAAAGGATAAAGTAAAAGTCACTGTTATGTTCAGAGGTCGCGAAATTGCTTATGTTGAACAAGGTCAAACATTATGTGATAGAATAGCTGAAGCGGTAAAGGACATAGCAGTAGTAGAGAAACCAGCTAAAGTTGAAGGTAAAAATATGATAATGGTTCTAGCTCCAAAATAAACACTTGGAAGGAGGCTTTTATTATGCCAAAAATGAAAACTCATAGTGGTGCTAAAAAGAGATTTAAAAAGAATAAAAATGGTAAAATTAAAAGAAGTCATGCTTTTACTAGTCACATTTTAACTAAGAAAACTCCAAAGAGAAAAAGAAATCTTAGAAAGAGTACTCTAGTAAGCAAGGCTGATTATAAGCGTATTGCTCAATTACTACCATAGTTCTTAATAACAGATAAAGGAGGTATTACTAATGCCAAGAGTGAAATCAGTTGTACAAGCCAGAAAACGTCATAAAAAAATCTTAAAGCTTGCAAAAGGCTATTATGGTTCAAAAAGCAAGCTTTTCCGTAGAGCTAACGAACAGGTATTAAAATCTTTATCATATGCATATAGAGATAGAAAAAATCGTAAAAGAGATTTCAGGAAGTTATGGATTGCCAGAATTAATGCTGAGGCAAGAAACAATGGTTTATCTTACAGCAGAATGATTAACGGACTAAAAAAAGCGGGTGTTGACATTAACCGTAAAATGTTAGCTGACTTAGCAGTTAATGATAGCAAAGCTTTTGCCCAATTAGCTGAATTGGCAAAAAGTAATCTATAGTAATAAAAAGCGTCTAATGACGCTTTTTTGCAATTTTCTCATCTTTATCATATAATATATTTAAATACCAAAAAGGAATTGCCTCAGAGAGGAAGGTTTAAATGGTAAAAGAGAAAAAGTCCCTTACCCCTGCACGAATCTTAGCAGGAGGTTTTCTAAGCCTTATATTACTAGGTACAATTTTATTAAGCCTTCCCATTTCCTCGGTGGAAGGGAGTATAAGTGTTATAGATGCTCTATTTACCGCCACATCCGCCGTATGTGTGACGGGATTAGTGGTGGTAGATACAGGAACTCATTTTACCTTATTTGGCCAACTTGTAATTTTAGGCCTTATCCAAGCTGGTGGTCTAGGTTTTATGACTATGGCTACTTTGATATTTTTGTTGTTAGGTAAAAAAATAACCCTTAAAGAGAGATTAGTAATCCAAGAAGCATTAAATCAGTTTTCTTTAGAGGGTCTTGTTCGGCTAACAAAATACATAATAATTTTTACAATAACTATTGAGTTAATTGCAGCTTTGCTTTTGGGACTAAGGTTTTCAATGGATCATGGTTACAAATTAGGGATGTACATGGGTTTGTTCCATTCAATATCAGCTTTTGCCAATGCAGGCTTTGATATTATGGGGATTGTAGGAGAATCCAGTTTAACGGCATATGGAAACGATCCTGTAGTTGTCTTTATTATTATGGGCTTGTTTATTATAGGTGGTTTAGGATTTACAGTTATTGTCGATATTTATAAAAGACATTCTTTTGGGAAAATGGCATTACATAGCAGGTTTGCTTTAGTTCTTACAGGTATTTTACTCTTAATAGGATTTTTAGGTGTTTTTTTCTTAGAGTATAGTAATCCAAATACCTTAGGGGAAATGCCTTTCTATAGAAAAATATTACCTTCTATTTTTACCGGGGCTACTACGAGAACTGCTGGATTTAATACACTAGATACAGGTTCATTGACGTCAGCGACCCTATTTTTCATGTCTGTTCTGATGTTTATTGG
The DNA here is from genome assembly GCF_900111575.1 of Anaerobranca gottschalkii DSM 13577. Lineage (NCBI taxonomy): Bacteria > Bacillati > Bacillota > Clostridia > Eubacteriales > Proteinivoracaceae > Anaerobranca > Anaerobranca gottschalkii. The sequence goes on from NZ_FOIF01000006.1 coordinate 60,069, forward strand.
AGCTTCCCCTGCCTCAACCGGTGGAGGTATAAAAACGACTACTTTTGGAGTATTACTAGTTTCTGTTGTAGCAATGATAAAAGGGGATAGGGAAGTACATATCTTTAATCGGAGATTACCCTATGAAATAGTGTTAAAAGCCTTATCAATCATTATGATATCCTTGGTTATAATTGGTTTAGCAACTATTATTCTAAGTAGAACAGAACAACAAGAATTTTTACATATCCTTTTTGAAGTGGTTTCCGCCTTTGGTACAGTGGGACTTTCCACTGGAATTACATCAGAGCTTACTACTATAGGTAGAATTATTATAATCATCATTATGTTCATTGGAAGGGTAGGACCTTTAACTTTAGCTTTAGCTTTTAGTCAAAGGATGAAAAATAGTAAGATTAGATACCCTGAAGAAAAAGTACTGGTAGGTTAGGGGGTAAAATTATGAAACAATTTGTTGTTATCGGTTTAGGTAGATTTGGAACTGCCGTTGCTAAAACCCTATTTGATATGGGGTATGATGTTATGGGTATTGATATAAGTGAAGAGAGAATTCATCAAGCTATGGGTTGTACTACCCATGTGGTTCAATTAGATGCCATAGATGAAGGGGCATTACAATCAGTGGGAATCCGCAATTTTGATGTAGCTGTTGTCGCTATAGGTCAAGATATTCAAGCTAGTATACTAACCACAATGATTTTAAAAGAGATGGGAATAGAGTATGTTGTAGCTAAAGCCCAAAATGATTTACATGCTAAAGTCCTTTATAAAACAGGGGCAGATCGGGTGGTTTTTCCAGAAAGGGATATGGGTGTCAGAGTTGCTAATAATTTAACAAGTACTAATATTCTAGACTATATAGAATTAGCACCAGATTATAGTATTGTTGAAATAACTGCTCCAGAATTTATGCATAATAAATCTTTAAAAGAGTTGGATTTAAGGGCTAAATTTGGTATAAACGTCGTTGCAGTAAAATCAGGTAAAAATATCATAGTTTCTCCAACTGCCGATGATGTGATAAAACCTGGTGATATAGTGGTAGCTATTGGTAGTAATGAAAAGCTAAATAAAATAAAGGAGCGGTAGTGGTGTTAATTACCTCTATTGAAAACAAGATTGTAAAAGAAATTTTAGAAATTAAAAGAAAGGGGAAAAAAAGCAAAAGTCCACTCCTATTTTTTGAAGGATATCGCTTAGTAGAAGATATATTAAAATCCGGTGCTAAAGTAGAAAAACTTATTATAAGAGAGGGAGACTTGGGAAAATATCGCCATATAATCCAAGATAAGAATTATGTGATTGTAACAGATAAAGTCTTTAAAGAAATTTCTGGTACTGTTAATAGTCAAGGAATAGGGTTATTAGCCTATAAACCGCTTCCCCCTGAACTTAATCTAGGTACCCTTGCCTTGGCTGTAGATGGAGTACAAGACCCTGGAAATTTAGGGACGATAATTAGAACAGCGGTGGCAGCTGGAGTTAATTCCCTGTTTTTACTAAAAGGAACGGTAGACCTTTATAATGAAAAAGTTTTAAGAAGTACTATGGGTGCCTTATATAAAATTCCAATCTATCTTGATATGGAAATAGAGGATCTTAAAGAAATTATCGATAAATATTCACTGACACCTGTTAAAACTTCTGTCCATGGAGAATATTTATATAATTCTATTCCTAAAGGAAAGTATTTAGTTTTTGTTGGTAATGAAGGAAACGGTCTTTCTCAAAGGGTGGAAAATTTACCGGGTATCACAGTAAAAATTCCTTTATATGGTGATATAGAATCTTTAAATGTAGCTGTAGCAACGGGAATTGTACTGTATGGGATAAGAGGTTAAAAATTACCTACATAAAAATTGCCAATTATCTGTAAATATGGTATAATATTTGCAAATTATTCAATACCCTTTTCTTTTATATAAATTGAATAATTCAAAAGATAATGCGAAAGTAAAGTAGGCTACAGTTCATGCCATACAGGGAGTGGTATCTAGACTGAGAGTACCATTGGTATGAAGTAGTTGAAGTTCCCTTTCAAATCGGTAGAGTGAACTAATAGTAGCTTTACCCGGTTAAGCACCGTTAACGGCTCTAGAGTGGCTTTTAAGCAATTTGGGTGGTACCGCGGAAATCTCCGTCCCATTGGGATAGGGATTTTTTTATTTATCTTAAATTAAAGGAGGAGTAAGGATGAAGGAAAAATTATCTGGTTTATTATCCACTGCCCTTGAAAAAATAAAGGGAGCAGAAAGGATAGAAGAATTAGAAGGATATAAAGTCCAATACTTAGGAAAAAAAGGGGAATTAACTGGGATTTTAAGGGGTATGGGTTCTTTGGCACCTGAGGAAAGGCCAATTATCGGTCAAATTGCAAACGAAGTTAAAGAACAAATACAAAGGGCCATTGAAGAAAAAATTTTTATTTTGGAAGAAAAGTTATTAGAGGATAGATTGCAAAGGGAAACAATAGATATTTCCTTACCAGGACTTAAAAGAGAAATAGGAGCCCTTCATCCCCTTACCATTGTTCGTAGGGAAATAGAACAAATTTTTATGAGTATGGGCTATGAAATTGTGGAAGGACCAGAAATAGAAACAGATTATTACAATTTTGAAGCATTAAATTTACCTCCTAATCATCCTGCAAGGGATATGCAAGATACCTTTTATATTACAGAAAATATTCTTCTGAGAACCCACACATCTCCAGTTCAAGCTAGAACAATGGAGAAGAGGGCAGAAGCTATTCCTTTAAAAATAATCAGCCCAGGTAGAGTTTTTAGGAAAGATGATGATGCCACCCATTCCCCTATGTTCCATCAAGTAGAGGGATTGGTCATAGATAAAAATATTACTTTAGGAGATTTAAAAGGAACACTTTTATTATTTGCAAAGGAAATGTTTGGTGAAAAACAAAAGGTTCGTCTCCGTCCTAGTTTCTTCCCTTTTACAGAGCCATCGGCAGAAGTAGATATAAGTTGTTTTCTTTGTGAGGGTAAAGGATGTAGTTTATGCTCTAATACTGGCTGGATAGAAATATTAGGTGCAGGTATGGTCCATCCTAATGTACTTCGGGCAGGTGGATATAATCCCGATGAAGTACAGGGTTTCGCATTCGGTATGGGTGTAGAAAGAATAACTATGCTTAAATACGGAATAAGTGATATAAGGGAATTGTTCAATGGTGATTTAAGGGTAGTAAAACAATTTGCAAGGGGGTAATAAAGGTGAAAATATCTTACAATTGGTTAAAAGAGTATGTAAAAATAGATTTATCACCAGAAGAATTAGCTGAAAAACTGACAAAAGCAGGGGTAGTAGTAGAACATATTTCCCCGGCCTTTGAAGAAATAAAGGGTGTAGTAGTGGCGGAAATTTTAGAAATAGAAAAACACCCTGATGCCGACAAATTGTCAGTAACTAAAGTAAATAACGGTTCAGAAGTATTACAAGTAGTGTGTGGGGCAAACAATATAAAAGTTGGTCAAAAAGTACCATTAGCCCAAATAGGTACTGTTCTACCAGGTAACTTTAAAATCAAAAAATCAAAAATAAGGGGAGTAGAATCCTTCGGAATGTTATGTTCTGCAGATGAATTGGGATTAGAATTAGATGTAGAAGATGGAATATTGATTTTACCTGAAGACACTCCTTTAGGGTTAGAAATCAGTGAAGTACTAGGTTTAAATGACTATATTTTACTACTAGATTTAACCCCAAATAGAAGTGATTGTTTAAGTTTACTAGGGGTAGCAAAGGAAGTAGCCGCTTTAACAGGGGCTGAATTTGTTGCTCCAGCCATTTATGACGGTAAAATTAATCCTAGCAGTTTTTCAATAAAAATTGAAAGTCCAGAATGTAGAAACTACATTGGTGGAGAGATTTCTAATATTCACATAGCACCTTCCCCTCTATGGTTACAAGTTAAATTATTAAAGGCAGGTTTAAGACCTATTAATAATGTAGTAGATATAACCAACTACGTTATGTTAGAATACGGTCAACCTCTCCATGCCTTTGATAGAAAAAAGATCTCTACATCAGAAATTGTCGTTAAAAATATAACTGAAGAGAGGGAATTTAAAACATTAGATGAACAAATAAGAAAAATACCCAAAGGATTATTAGTAATAACTGATGGTGTTAATCCTTTAGCTGTTGCAGGAGTAATGGGTGGCGCTGAAAGTGAAGTAGATTCAACTACCGAAGAAATTATTCTAGAATCAGCCTATTTTCAAGGTGAAGCTGTAAGAAGAAGTGTTAAAGGAATGAATTTAAGGACAGAAGCTTCTTCTAGATTTGAAAAGTCGGTAGCACCTTTATATGTTAAAGATGCAGCATTGAGGACTATAAAATTATTGATAGATCTCTGTGGTGCTAATTTAGTAGGTTTAAGTGAAGAAGGTGACTTTTCATATCAACCTGTTTCCATTAAAATTTCTCCACAAAAAGTTAAAGATTATTTAGGTTTAACTATAGAAAGGGAAGAAATAGTAAAGATTTTGAGTAATCTTGGTTGTAATGTAGAAGGAAAAGATCCTTTGATTGTTCAACCTCCCCACCATAGAGTGGATTTATCTTTAGAAGTAGATTTAATTGAAGAGGTTGCCAGGATTTATGGGTATGATAACATACCGGCTACATTACCCCAAGGTGTTACTACAGTTGGAAAAATTCCTTATAAAGAGAAGGTCTATACAAAAATTAAGGATTTGTTAATAGGATATGGTGTTAATGAGGTAATAACATACCCCTTTATTTCACCAGATAGTTTTGTTAAATGTAATCTAGAACCAGAACAAGCAATTCCCTTAGCAAATCCTTTAGGAAAAGAAAACAGTTTGATGAGGACTTCTTTATTGCCCTCTGCCTTAAGTTGTGTTACTTTCAACCTTAACCGACACAATGAAAGGGTTCAGTTTTTCGAATTAGGGAAAGTTTATTTAGGGAAATTACCACTAGAAAAACTTCCCGAAGAACGGGACTCCTTAATTGTAATTTTACAAGGTGAAAGTAAAAGGGTACATTGGTTAACCGGTAAAGAAAGGGTAAATGATTTTTATACAATAAAAGGGATATTAGAAAGTATTTTCGCTTTATGTAATATTATTTCTTGGGAAATACGTAAAGAAGAAAATGTAAATTACCATCCCGGCCGTAGTGGAGCAATTTATATTCAGGGAGAAAAAGTAGGTTTTATAGGCCAACTCCATCCCGCCCTTATGAAAAACTGGGAAATAGAAGATGAAATATATTCTCTAAAATTGGACTTAAATTCAGTTGTTAAACATAGTAATGAATATTACAACTATAAATCCATAGTTAAATATCCTGTAGTAGAAAGGGATTTAGCAGTAGTAGTTGATGCAGACCTTCCTGGAGATCAATTAATTAAAGAAATTAAAGGTATTTCCCCGATAATTTCTAAGGCTGAAATTTTTGATGTTTATCAAGGAAAGGGTATTGAAGAAGGTAAGAAAAGTATAGCAATTTCCATTACTCTACAAAAAAATGGAACTTTAACAGATGAGGAAATTAACTTCTTCATAAACAAGGGATTGCAGACTTTAGAAGAAAAGTATAATGCAAAGTTGAGAAGTTAGCAGGAATTAGTTAAATTATGTTGAATATTAAAATAATAAGCTGAATACTAGGAGGGGTGTTTATGGGGAATAAGGAGAATGTAACCAGAACTACAGTCCGTATTTTTGGGGAAGATCACATTATTATTGGTAATAAATCCCCTGAATATATTAAAGGTCTAGCAAATAGTATAGATAAGCAAATGTGGGCTATAAAAGAAAAGAATCCTAAGTTAAGTTCAACTAAAATAGCAATAATGACAGCAATGATTTTGGCAGACAAACTCCATAGTTTAAAAGAGGAGTGTGACCAACTTTACTCCATGTTAATAGAATATGAGGAGAAGAAAAGTGAGGGGAAAAAATAAATGTTAGATTTATTACTCATTATTTTTATCTTTTTTTCCATTGTAAATGGTAGAAAAAAGGGTTTAGTAAGAGGGCTTTTAGAGCTTGGAAGCATAGTTATTGCCTTTATGGTAGCTTCAAGATTTGGTTCTGAAGTTGGAAATTTATTAGATAATATTTTTAATATAACTCCTAAAATAAAAGAATCCATAAACATTCCTTTTATAGATATCACCGACGAAATAGCTAAAATTATCGGTGTTATCGGCTATATAGTGATTTTCTTTATAGCTCGATTTGTTTTAAGTATAATAATTGCTCAGACATCTTTTATTAACCATATCCCCTTGATAGGAACTGCTAATAAATTGTTAGGAGCAGCTTTAGGTTTTATTAAAGGTTATCTTTTAAGTTTAATGACTGTATGGTTATTATCTTTCATAGCTGTAGACTGGGCCCAAAATTTATTGAATAAATCATTTTTAGCCCCTATACTCCTTGATTCCTTCCCTAGTATTTATTCTAAGTTAAATCTTTGGTTATCTAATTAATAGTTTAAGTTTAAGCATGATTTATTGTTGGAAAAACAATAAGTCATGCTTTATAATTATATAAGTTTCCCTGTTTGAAAATAGCCATAATTTCAGTGTATAATTTACTCTATTTTTTCCGGAAAATAAAATAGAATATTTGGGAGGTAAAATTATGGATAACAGGGAAATTGAAAATAAACTTACATCACTAGAAGGTATAGGTGAAAAAATTGCCAAAGAAATAATTGATATAGTTAATTTAGGATATAGTCCTAAACTAGAAAAATTACAAAAAGAGCTACCTCAAAATTTAAAAGAAGGACAACAACAAAAATTTTTATTAGGTTTAGCACTACCTTTAGCAAATGAGTACATTAAAATTTTAAATAAATGTACAGGTGTAAAAAAAGTAGAAATTGTTGGAGAAGTCAGGAGAAGGAAAGAAATAGTATCTTCTATTGATTTATTGTTAATCTTAGATAGACCTTTAGAAGACAAGATAAGTTTTATAGGAAAATTTGGTATACCTGTTAATATATATTTGTCCTCTACTGAAAAAATAGGTTATAATAAAATTATTCATACTGGAAGTGAAAAACATCTAGAACTGTTAAAAGAATTGGGCTTAACAGCTCGAGAAGGTACTGAGGAGGAAGTCTATAGTAGTTTAGGTCTTGAATATATACCACCATACCTTAGGGAAGGTAGACAGGAAATTTTATTGGCTAAGGAAAGAATGTTACCTAAACTAATTTCTATAGGAAATATTAAAGGAGATTTACACATTCATACTAATTATAGTGATGGATTATCTCCAATGGAGGATTTAGCTAAGGAGGCCATAAGGTTAGGTTATCAGTATATAGCCATTACTGATCATTCTCAATCCTTAAAAATTGCTAAGGGTTTAACTAAAGAGAGGATAATAAAACAGTGGAAAGAAATTGATAATTTACAAAAAAGTTTGAATATAAGAATTTTAAAGGGAATTGAAGTGGATATTCTTTCTGATGGTTCCTTAGATTTTGATGATGATTTCTTAGCACAGTTTGATGTGGTAGTAGCTTCTGTTCATAGTAATTTTAAGCAAGGAAAAGGGGAAATGACAAGTAGAATAATTAAGGCTATCCAAAATCCCCATGTGGATATCATTGGTCATTTAACGGGTCGCCTTTTACTTAAAAGAAATCCCTATGAATTAGATATTGAAGAAATTTTCCAAGTTGCTAAAAATGAAAAAATAGCTTTCGAAATCAATAGTTCTCCTGATCGTTTGGATTTGAAAACAGAACATCTTTGGAAAGCAAAAAAATTGGGGATTAAAATAGCCATAAATACTGATAGTCATAGTAGGATAGAACTAGCTAATATAATTTTAGGTGTTGGAGTAGCCCAAAGGGGATATTTAGAAGAAAAAGATATTATTAATTGTTGGGAGATAGAGGAATTAGAAAGATATTTAAGGGGATGATTTAATGGATAAAAAATACTTACAAACACTAGAATTTTACAAAATAGTAAAGATGTTAGAGAATAAAGCTTTAACACCTATGGGGAAGGAAAAATGTCTAGGAGTTTTTCCAGAACAAGATAAAGACAGATTATTAGAACTACTAAATTTTACTTCTGAAGGGGTGATTTCATATAACTATGGAAATCCGCCATTAGTAGAGTTAAAGGATATTTCTTCATCCCTCTATAGGGCAGGTAAAGGTGGATTATTAAACGGATTAGAACTTTATGAAATTCAGCGAACCCTACAAGGAGCTAAAGAACTAAAAATTTTCTTTACTAAAATAAAAAATTTAACTCCTAGAATAAATAACTTATTACAGTTAATGGATGAGTGTAAGGAATTGAAAAGCCAACTCTCTATTAGTATAGGTGATAATGGTACTATTTTAGATACTGCATCTAGCGAATTAAAGGCTATAAGGAAACAGATCTTCCGTTCTGAAGGTGAACTTAAGGAAAGGTTAGAGAGATTTGTAAAGTCTCCTCAAAATCAGAAGTATTTACAAGAAGGACTTGTTACCCAAAGAAATGATAGATATGTGGTTCCGGTAAAAGTTGAACATAAAGGGCAAGTAACAGGGATTGTCCACGATTTTTCTGCCAGTGGTTCTACAGTTTACGTGGAACCTAGTTTTGCTGTAGAAATAGCTAATAAAATTCAAGAATTGAAAATAAAAGAAAAACAAGAGATAGAAAGGATTCTCTATAATTTAACTAACTTAGTATCACAAAATAAAGGAGCATTAGAATATATCAATAATCTTATTGGTGAACTAGATTTTATTTTAGCAAAAGCAAAATTAGCTAAGGAACTTAGGGGTACTGAACCGGTAATAAATGATGAGGGTTTTATTCATATAAAGGAAGGAAGACATCCGCTAATTCCCTTTGAGGAAGTTGTCCCTATAACTTTAGAATTGGGAAAAGATTTTACAACTTTAGTAATTACTGGTCCTAATACTGGGGGGAAAACCGTTACATTAAAGACAGTGGGATTATTGACCTTAATGGCACAAAGTGGTATGTTTGTACCTGCTCAAGAAGGTAGTAGTTTTCCTATCCTTGAAGGGGTATATGCAGATATAGGAGATGAACAAAGTATAGAACAGTCTTTAAGTACTTTTTCTTCCCATATGACAAATATAATCAATATTATCGAGAATGCTACTACTAATTCTCTGGTATTATTTGATGAATTAGGTGCAGGAACTGACCCCTTAGAAGGTTCGGCATTAGCTACAGCCATCCTTGATTTTTTTAAAGAAAGGGGAACATTGACAGTAGCTACCACCCATTATAGTCAATTGAAAAGTTATGCTTATGAAAACAGTGGTGTTGAAAATGCATCGGTAGAATTTGACCATCTGACATTAAGACCTACATATAAGTTGTTAATAGGAATTCCTGGTAAAAGTAATGCCTTTGAAATTTCTAAAAGGTTAGGTCTTAGTGAAGAGATAATCCATAGGGCAAAGGAACTTATTAGTAAAGATACCCTTAAAGTAGATGAAATGATAAAAGATTTAGAAGAAAAAAGAATGTTTTACGAAAAAAAGTTAAAAGAACTAGAACTATCTGTACAGCAATATAATCAAAAAAATAGTGAATTACAAGAAAAGCTAGAAGAACTTTCCGCTAAAAAAGAAACAATAATACAAAAAGCGAAGGAAGAAGCAAATAAAATTCTTCGCTTAGCTAAAAGGGAAGGGGAAAGCCTTATTGAAGAATTGAAACAAATTCATAAAGAAGTGGAAAAAGGTGAAGTTCAAAGGTATTTGCAAGAAGCAAGGGAAAAAATGAAAAATATTTCCCCCATAAAAGAAGAATCTACTTTAAAAGGAAATTTAACAAAAGAGAAAATAAAAGTAGGTATGGAAGTAAAACTGTTAGATATTAATCAAAAGGGAATTGTTTTAGAGTTGCCAGATGAAAATAATCAAGTATTATGCCAAGTAGGGATTATAAAGGTAAAAACAGCTTTAGAAAATTTAGAAGGAGTTCCCCAATCTGCTAAAGTCTCCTTTAATAATAAAGGTGGAACTAAAACTGTGACTTCAAAAGGAGAGCATTCTAGTACTACCTTAGATATCAGAGGTCAAAATGTCGAAGAAGCCATTTTAAATATTGATAAATTTTTAGACAGTTGTTTTATATCAGGGTTTAAAGAGGTAACAATAATCCATGGTAAAGGTACAGGAGCATTAAGGGCAGGAGTTCAACAATATTTAAAGAAACATCCCCATGTTAAGTCTGTCCGTTTAGGTGGCTATTATGATGGGGGAGAAGGTGCTAGTATTGTCACTTTAGATTAGGAGGAATAATAAATTAAAAAGAGCCCAAAAGTGGGCTCTTTTTTAATTACCATTACCATTACCGTTATTTTTGGGAATTTGAATTGACTTAGTTGGAGATGGTGAAGCACCTTCAGCAACTATATAATAGTAATATGTTTTACCTTTTTCTATATTTGTATCTAGATAGAAGAGATTAGAAGTAGAATGTATTTCAGTAAAGCCAGAGTTTTCTTCGGTACTCCGGAAAATACGATAATTTGTCGCATTGAAAGCTGGCTCCCAACTTATTTCCACCCTATTATTTCTAAATTCTAGCTTAAAGTTTGTAACCCTTTGGACAGAAGATGGGAGGGTTATTTTAATAGTATTTGAACCTCTGGTTTCAGTTCCATCACTAGTCAAACCCGTTACATAGTAGGAATATTCTACATCTTTATCTACATCTTTATCTAAATATTCTTTAACATTTAATGGTATATTGTTGAGAAGAACAAAATTGGAATCTGGGGTTTTTCGGTAAATATTAAATCCTAAAAGGTCGCTAGGAGCATCCCATTTTAATTTAATACCTTGAGGAGTTAACTCAGCAGTTAAGTTTCGAGGTAACGGGATATTGCCATCACCTTCGTGCATATCACAAACTTCTGTAGGTGCCATTAGATCAACATCTTTAGCTCTTCTGCCAGGACCTCTACTCCATATGTCTGTTGTAACTCGATAATCTCTAGGAGCTAACATAATTTTAGTTTGGCGGTGATGGGGGGGACAGGAATCACTGGCTAATTTACCACTTACTCTGCAAACAGTAACTTCTACAAAGGCATCACACATTTCAACAGGTTCGTATCCTCTGATGAATAAGTCTGTTCTGATATATTCTTCAGGGGTTAAAGGACTAGGTAATTTACCTGATTTTATACTGATTGGTATTTCCACAATATTATTAGGTTTTTCAAAGGGTGTGTCAGGTATATTTTTATGAACTCCCTCCATTATTTTACCCCATATTGTAGAAATCCATGGTTGACCTGCTGCTACACCTCTATTATTTAGGTCCCAACCAAGCCAAACCCCTAAACTATAGTGGGGGGTATAGCCAACTAACCATAAATCTTTTCTGCCATCGGTAGTACCAGTTTTTAATGCAGCTGTTTTTCTAAAATAGTTTCTGACATTAGGAGCTGTTCCTGGAGGTCTTGAAACACCTGTTAAAACATCAGTTATTAAATAGGCTGTTTCTTCACTCATCACTACCCTTTGTTTCGGTTCGTTTCTATAAATTACCCTGCCATTTCTATCAGTTATTTCTTTAATAAAGTAGGGCTCAGCTAAAATACCTTTATTTGCAAAGGCGGAATAGGCAGCGGTAATTTCAAGGGCAGTAACTTCTCTAGATCCAAGGGCTGCAGCACCTGAGATGTTTTGATATTTTGAAAGCCCCATATTATAAGCAAACCTTTCCCCATTCCTGATACCTACAATCTCTAATAATGACACAACTGCAGGGACATTTAATGATCTTACTAATGATTCCCTTATAGTGACCAGTCCGAAAAAATTGCTAAAAGGATTTTCAGGGGTCCAAAAACCTGTTTTTGAACTAGGATCGGGATATTTTATCGGCTGATCATCTAATACAGAGCCAGGGAATAACAATCTTTGTTCAAAGGCTGGTGCATAAGAAAGGATAGGTTTAATAGTTGAACCAGGCTGTCTAAAAGAAGTAACTGGCCTTAAAACGGCATTTCGATGTGGATGGGCATTTCTACCAGTAACCAAAGCCAAGATTTCTCCTGTTTTTACATCAATAAGGGTGGCACTGGCTTCTTCTTGTTGATTAGGTCCTTCGTATTTAGTTGGGAAATTACTATCGTCATTTATAACACTTTCTGCTACTTTTTGATAATCTAAATTAATTGTAGTTTTAATTGTAAAACCATGGTTATAAACGGCATAATGGGCTTCTTGTGGAGTATAATCGTATAGTTCTATTAGTATTTTTTTTGCTTCCTCAATTGCATACATGAATGGACCCCAATGATAATTTTGATTTACAGTATTTTCCTTTTCTCCTTTAGCTCTTGAAGCTAAGATTAATTCTTCGTTTCTTGCTTCTTCAAACTGTTCTTTGGTAATGTAACCGGCATTGTACATCCGTGATAATACATAGTTTCTTCTATTTATAGCATCTTCTATTCTACCGACACGGGGGTCAAAACGTACCGGCCAATTAGGAATACCGGCAAGAAGGGCCATTTCAGCTAAAGTTAGTTCATCTAAAGTTTTATTAAATAAGGCATCAGCAGCTGCTCCTACACCAAATTCATTAAAACCATATACTACGGCACTATTTAAGTAAAATTCCAGTATTTCTTCTTTGGTATAAAGTTTTTCAATTTTTAATGCGAGATAAAGTTCTTGAATTTTTCTGTCCATTACTTTTCCTTGATGTAAAAAAACTTGTTTAGCTAGCTGTTGAGTTATTGTACTACCTCCAGAGATACTACCACCTCGGAGATTTGACAAAGCTGCCCTGGCCATACCTCTGATATCAAAGCCTGGATGTTCAAAAAAGTTGCGGTCTTCGGTAGCTAAAAAAGCATTAATTAAATCTTGAGGAAATTCATCAAAGGTGTGGCGAATTCTCTTTTCATTATAAGCTTCACCAATAAAAGCACCATTTCTGTCTAAGACTGTTGACGGCAATGAAGGATTTTCTAAGCGGTCTCGATTAAATTCTGGTAAATCCTGCAAAGCGGCGACTACCATACCTAAAGCTATACCACCGCCTAAAAAACCTATAAGTAAAGATAGTACTAATACTAATTTAAAAACTTTTAATAAAACCTTCCCCTTTTTTGGAGGCCTTTTCTTATCTTCCATATTATTTTATCTCTCCTTTCCCATTTAGGAAATAAGATTATTTTCCTCTTGATTTAAAATATTATAGCATAGTTTAACCTAAAAGTTAAGAAATACAAATCTTAATATTTTATTAACTGTATAAAAAAGGAAAAAATGCATATGCTAAAGATAATCCATAATTAAATAATTATTTAAAAGGAGTTTGTGATATGGTTAGAAAAAGACTGACTTTACTAATTATTATATTGATCTTATCTTTTAGTTCAAATGTTTTTGCTATACCGATGAATGAAAGACTTCTTATAGTAGATGGTGAACAACATGGAATTAGTTATCAAATATTTAAAACAAATGAGCATTATGTTATAAGATTTTATAAGGAAGAGGAAAACATTTTTAAATGTTTAATTACAGAATTAGAAATAAATTTAGAAATAGAAAACGGTAAGTTATTAAGTGTTGCGCCAACGGGGAAATTAGAAAATAATAGATCGACATATAAATTTTCTTCCCGTAAGGGCTTGAACAAGCAGTTAGAAGATAAAGGTGTATTTTTAATATTTAAATTTATCCCTGAAGAGAATTGTTTAGGTAAACTTACTTTTTCAATAACAGAATATACTTCAGTTTCAAAAACTAGTGTTACAAGGCAAAGTAATTTAATAACTTTTTCTTTACAGTAATTTTTTCCCCTCCTGCTTAATATATTTATTTTAGTTAGGGGGGGAAAATATGTTTAGAAGAAGGAAGTATTCCGTTTTTAGAGGTATAAAGTTTAAACCTAAGTTAATAGTTTTTACTATATTGATATTATTTATTTATTCTTCCATTAAAACATTTATATTTATAGAAACAAATTTAAGACCTTCTATTATTGCAATTGCCGAGGCACGGGCTAAAGTAATTGCTACTGAAGCTATTAACAGTGCTATAGATATGCATATTGCTAGGGAAAGTCGCTATGAACATCTCATATTTATACAAAAAGATTATCAAGGTAACATAGCGATGGCAGAAGTCAATAATATGGAAGTAGCTAGGATACAAACACTAACAACAATGAATGTTCAAGATGCATTAAAAAGAATTAAATCTGAGAAAATCCGCATACCTTTAGGCCAAGCATTAGGTAGTGAAATATTAGCTAACTATGGGCCGAGAATTCCTGTAACCCTAGTTCCAATTGGAACAGTAAATGCAGGTATTGACCAGAAATTTAAAACAACGGGAATAAATATAGTTTCCCATGAAGTAGGAATTCAGATAGAAGCGGAAGTTCAGATTATTATTCCCTTTGTTTCTTCACAAATTACTGTTTCTACATATACACCTATTGTAACTGCCACATATTTTGGAAAAGTTCCCGAAACGGTAATTAACTTACCCTTAGGACAAAATTTTAAAATACCATTCATAGAAGGTGGTGGAGAGTAAAAAATTTCCTCTTGCATAAGAGAAAAAAATATGCTAATATAATTTTCGTCGTTGTCACACTAGAAGTTTTAAAAAAGAAAAACAAAAAAACAAAAAAAGGTGTTGACAAAGAAAACAAAAAATGATAAGATAAGTTTTGTCGCCGCGAGGTGACAAAAAAGAAAAAAGTTCTTTGAAAAAGTTCCTTGAAAGAAAAACCTTTCAGGAAAGAATATAGCATCGAAAAAACTTTGAGTTTAAGTCAGGGAAAACTTTCAATTTTTATGGAGAGTTTGATCCTGGCTCAGGACGAACGCTGGCGGCATGCCTCACACATGCAAGTCGAACGGGGTTAGGTTGAGAGCTTGTTTTTGACCTAACCTAGTGGCGGACGGGTGAGTAACGCGTGGGCAACCTACCCTACAGACTGGGATACCATCGGGAAACTGATGTTAATACCGGATACACTTAAGATAACGC
>NZ_FOIF01000007.1 GCF_900111575.1 Anaerobranca gottschalkii DSM 13577
AAAGTTTAAAATTTGACAAAAAAATATCCTTGTATTTACTGGTATTACAAGGTTTTTTGATTTGTTATTTAGTTTTTTGGTGAAAAACTCGGGAAAACACTTGTTCGGTCAATAGTTTTGTGAAAAAAGATTTCAAATCTCCAGATCTTCTTTATAGCTAGCAAAAAACAGAACTAACGTTTGCATTTATGGAATATTATGTTATAATAAATTAAAAGGAGTTGGGAGGTTTTATAATGGAATTATATGAATTAACTGATAGACAAAAAGATATATTGGAATTTATACAGTCTCAAGTTAGATTAAAAGGATATCCTCCTTCTGTTAGGGAAATAGGTCTGGCCGTTGGTTTAAAATCTAGTTCTACAGTCCATGCCCATCTAGCTAAATTAGAAGAATTAGGATATATTAGACGAGATCCTACAAAACCAAGGGCTATAGAATTACTATATGGCCAAGATGATACTATTATCTCAAGTCCAGGGGTGATTCAAGTTCCAGTAGTAGGAAAAGTAACTGCTGGGTTACCTATACTAGCTCAAGAGAATATTGAAGAATATTTTCCTGTCCCTGAAAATTTCATTAAAGGTTCTTACAAGACCTTTATGTTATCGGTTATTGGTGATAGTATGGTCAATGTTGGAATATTTAATGGTGATCTAGTTCTTGTTCAACAAACTAATCATGCTAATAATGGAGATATTGTTGTAGCTTTAATTGAAGATGAGGCGACAATTAAAAGATTTTATAAAGAAAAAGATTGCATTAGACTGCAACCTGAAAATGAACATTACGATCCTATTTTAGTTAAAAATCCTTTAATATTAGGTAAAGTAATAGGTTTATTTAGGAGTCTTTAGTTACAAAACCTTTGTATTCAAAGGGAAAATTGTATTTTCTATCTTCTACCCAATCCTCTACCATTTTCTTAAAATATTTAATATGATTTAACTCTTCTACCAAAAAATTAGCTAAGTCAATGTAATCATATTCTGCATGAATTAAGTAACTATCTTCCCTGTCATCTACTAATCTTTTTAAAGTCCAATCCCATTGATGTACTTTTATTTCAATGGTGGTTGGATTTTTTAATTTAAATTCTATCTTAATTTTTCTAGTTCTATATGGATTGTTTTTTTCTATGGAGAAACTCTTAACTCGGGTTAATAATTTTTTAGTCAAAATAATCCCTCCTTTATAACATTGTATTCAGGAGGAATTATTTTCTGACATAAAAATCTATAATTTTTAAGAGGCTAATGTTTTCTTATTTAATATTTATTACATTATCAAAGGCTTTCGCTATAGCAATTTTTCCGTGTTGATAAGTTAAAGCTCCTTGTACATAACCTATATACGGCTCTCTAATGGGGGCATCTGCACTTAGCTCTATAGAAGCCCCTTGTATAAAAGTACCTGCTGCCATAATCACAGGGTTTTGATATCCAGGTAACTGGTCCGGAATTGGTGTAGAATAGGAATCAATTGGTGAATTGTGTTGAATTTCTTGACAAAATTTAATTAATTTATCTTCATTATAAAAAATGATAGCTTGCACAATATCTGTTCTCTTAGCATCAAACTTCGGATGAACATCAAAACCTAATTTTTCAGCTAAATATGCTGTTAATATTGAAACTTTTAATGAATCAGCTACTACTTTGGGAGCGATGAATAAACCTTGATAAAATGGTAGGTTGACATTTAAGGTTGCCCCTACTTCTTTGCCTAGACCCGGTGCCGTTAGTTGTTCTGCCACCTTTTTAATTAACTCTTCTTTACCAACAACATATCCCCCAGTATAAGCTAATCCCCCGCCGGGATTTTTAATTAAACTACCGGTAATAATATCTGCACCAACATCAGTTGGCTCCAGTTCTTCAGTAAATTCACCATAACAATTATCAACAAATATAATTATTTCAGAATTAATTCCTTTTACCCTTTGAATTATTTCTGCCATTTCAGCTATAGTAATAGATTTATTTAGGGAGTATCCTTTGGATCTTTGAATAGCAACTACTTTAGTATTAGGTGTAATCTCCTTTGTTATTCCTTCAAAGTCTAGATCACCATTAGGCAAAAAATCTACGTGGCTATATTCAACCCCTTTTGCAATAAGTGATTGAGGATGCTCGATAATCCCTATAGTTTTTTCTAAGGTATCATAAGGTTTACCTGTTACATATAGTAGTTTATCACCGGGATTTAGTAAAGCGAATAAGCATGTTGAGATACAATGGGTTCCAGATACGAATTGTTGCCTAACCAAAGCCCCTTCTGTGTTGAAAATACTGGCATAGACGTTATCTAGACCTTCCCTGCCTAAATCCCCATATCCATATCCGGTACTACCCCAAAGATGACCTTCAGATATTTTATTGTCTTGAAAAGCTTTAAGAACTTTAAATTGATTATTTTCGGCGATTTCATCAATTTTTTTAAAAATATACCTAAGATCTTCTTCACTTTTATTTAGTAATTCCTTTAATTTATTGCTTTGTAAAAGTTCTGTCCAATGTTTCATTTTTTGATTACTACCTCCAAATAATTTATACCTAATTATACCATAATTAGAGTATTGATCACTAGATTATTATGGTTTTTTAAAGAAAATATATTATGGTTCATAATTTTTTTACATATTGGTTGCAAATAGGACATTGGGAAAATATATTTGCCTTCATTCTTAAGACTGTTTTACTTTCTTGATAACCAATTTTTTCACCTTGTGCTTTACCAATCCTTCTACCCAAAGCATAACCTAATAAAAAAATGGTATTAACGCTTATAAAGATTATAATTATCTTTTCGAACATATAACCGCCCCCTGTAAATAAAATATGTTTGGATTACAGAGTATGCAATTACAGACATAAAGGCATACTGATAATCAAAATAGAACAATAAAAGAAGTAAATTAAGAGTTACTATTCCCACTTCTACAAAGCCAAATTTTTTAGCTAGATTATTCCCAAACTCATCGATCTTATAGTCTAATAAATCATCAGAGAGATTGATAAATAACATTAAGATTATATAGTATAAAAAGGTTTTAAATCCGAATACCAAAAAACCGACGATTAAAATTATAATACTTTCAAAAATACCGTTTAGATTAAATATATAATGGATTTTAAATTTATCTACCATTCCTATAGCATATGCTGCCCACAAACAGGCTATCGAAACATTTTTATCAAGGAGTACAGCACAAGTAGTAAGGATTAAATAATAGGGAAAATGTTCAAATTTCCCTTCCCCATCATTGACATCATCCATATATTTTATAACTACACCGATAAACAAGAAAGCTAAAAAGATTTTAAATAAGTTTATTAACATATTTTATCACCTCCCTCATTCCTTCACCCGTTTTTGCTGAAACAGGTAAAACAATAGCCTTTGAAAAATCATTTTTGATTCGGGGAACTGTTAGTTGTCCTCTCTCTATATCAATTTTATTAGCCAAAATTAAATAGTTATTTTGTTGTAAACCAAAATCATAAATTTCTTTATCTATAATACTATCACTTACATAGCAACTACTATCTATTACATGGAAAATGGCAGAAGCTTGCTTAAATTGCTGCAAGGTTTGGGCTATACCCTCCCTTATTGTATCTATGTGATGAATTATAGGTAAAATACCACAAGAGTCCATAACTGATATTTCGATCTTCCCTTTTCCTTTCTTTATAGGAATGGTAAAATCATGGATATTTAATGTATGGTTTGCTTTATCACTGACAAGTAAATTTATTCCTTCATCTATAGACAATTTTTTTTTATATTTATGACCATTATGGTGAATAAAAGTATAAGTCAAATTATCGACATTGAATTGCTTAATTAATTGAATGATAAATAGTGTTTTACCAACATTAGGTTTACCGACAACTAAAATTTTCATTTTAAACCTCCTTCTGTAATATCTTCTTTTTCAATGATCATCAATTTTTCTTTGGTGATATTTCTTTCTTTTAACAATCGGACTGCTTGAAGGCGAATTGCTTTTTCAATGATGTTCCGCACTAATCTAGCATTAGAAAAATTTATAGGATTTTCACTAAAATGTTTTTCTAAAATAGATCTTAGCTTTAATTCTGCATCTTTACTAAATTTATAGTCCCTTTGTTTTAACATTAATTTACCAATTTCTATTAAATCATCTATTTTATAATTCTTAAAGTTAATATGAATAGGAAACCTTGATTTAAGGCCAGGATTTGTTTTTAAAAAATATTCCATTTGTTCTTCATATCCTGCCAATATTAATACAAATTGTTCTTTTTTATCTTCCATTGCTTTTACTAATGTATCAATAGCTTCTTTACCGAAGTCCTTTTCACCCCCTCTTGCTAATGAGTAAGCCTCATCGATGAAAAGTATTCCTCCCATTGCTGAATTGATTTTTTCCCTAGTTTTTTGAGCAGTTTGCCCTATATACTCTCCCACTAAATCTGCCCTTTCTACTTCCACTAGATGTCCTTTATCTAATATTTCTAAGTGCTTAAAAATCTTTCCTAATATTCTCGCTACTGTGGTTTTTCCTGTTCCAGGATTACCTTTAAAAATCATATGTAAAACTATAGGCTGAGTTTGCAAACCTTGTTCTTTTCTTTTTTTTTGTATAGTTATAAAAGCTTCTAATTCTCTGATGAAGTCTTTAATTTCCTCAAGACCTATTAATTCATCTAATTCTTTAGTAGGATCTATAGAAACTAAATCAATTTTGTTACTTTTTTCTCCTTCAGTATCGCCCTTTAATAATCTAATAGCATCGACAGGGTTTAACCTTCCCTTTTTTAATTTTTCAAAGATGTCATCATCTCTCATCTAGTTCCCCTCCCTATGTAAATATATTTATAAAAATTACTATATATAACATAATCAAAAAAGAAAAAGTCTTCCAAAGGAAGACTTAAACAGAAAAAGCGCCTTAACGGCGCTTTTGAGGATTAATTATTACTTGAATTATTTTGGAAATTTAAGTTTAGGTTCTTATGTGGAACAATTGTAGAAACAGCATGTTTATAAATAAGTTGCTGCTTACCATCGTTTTCTAATAGAATTGTGAAACTATCAAAACCTTTGACATAACCTTTTAATTGGATTCCACTAACTAAATATATAGTTACTGGAGCATTATCCTTTCTAATTGAATTTAAGATTAAATCTTGCAAATTAATTCCTTTACTCATGCTTATAACCTCCATATTATGTTTGAATTGATAAATTTATATATTCGCTATAAAATTTGTTTTTCCTTCATCTTTTCCAATATTTTTGTAATAATATCTTCTTTTTTCATTTTAGTTATATCTAACCAATAAATACCTTCCATACCTCTAAACCAAGTAAGTTGTCTTTTAGCATATCGGCGAGTATCCCTCTTCAATATTTCCACCATTTTATCATAATCTAACCTTCCTTCTAGGTATTCAATAACTTGCTTATAGCCTATTCCCTTCATGGAATTTGCTTCTTTAGAAATACCTTTAGCTAACAAAGCCCTAACTTCATCAACTAACCCTTGTTTTAACATAATATCTACCCTATCGTTTACCCTCTTGTATAAAATTTCTCTATCCATAGTTAATCCTATGTATAAGATATTGTTATTAGTATGTTTTTTTTCCTGAAGATTATAAATAGAATTACCTGAAAGCTCATAAACTTCTAGTGCCCTAATAACCCTTTTATAATCATTAGGATGCAATTTTTCATAGGCTATGGGGTCTTTATCTTTTAAAAGGGAATGTAAATACTCCTTCCCCTTATTTATCATAATCTCATAATACTTTTTCCTTACAGCCTCATCTTGTGGTATTTGATTTAAAGTAAAATCCTCCGTTAATGCCCGGATATATAAACCTGTACCGCCAACTACAATAGGTAATTTACCCCGTTCTTTGATCTCCCTAATTGTTTTTTGTGATAAAATTTGATAATCATAAACACTAAATTCTTCATCAGGTTCTATTATATCTATTAAGTGGTGGGGTATACCCTCCATTTCTTCTTTAGTTGGTTTCGCTGTACCTATATCCATCCCTTTATAAATTAGCATAGAATCAGCAGAAATAATTTCATCATTGGTTTGTTTTGCCAACTGGATTGATAGAGCTGTCTTGCCACTGGCAGTAGGTCCTAAAATAACCACATAATTATCTTCCATTTTTTTCCCCCTTTAAAGGCGAATTATTCCATATTTCACATTACTACTTTTTTTAGAAAAGGTTTCGGTGATTCCTAACTGAGAAAAATCGTAGTTACGATTATTTTTTACAATTACGAATTTTTTAGCCACCCTTTTCCCTTCATTGATAGTTTCTTTAGTTAGGGAACACCTCTCAGCAAAAAATCTTAATGGTTGAAGATGGGAGGATTTCTCGATAGGGGTATCAAACATAGGGTCAAAATACACTATATCATAGGAATTACTTTGACAATTACATAAAAATTGAACATAATCTTCATTTAAAGGTTTTATTCTATTGGCAAAACTATTAATTTCTTTCCATTTATTATAATTGCCTTTTAAACCATCGGAAATTATGGCTTTTATTTTTTTCTAAAGAAGTAACCAAACCATTTTCTCCGCTTAAATAGCTCCAAACCAATGAATCAGCTCCAAATCCCATAGTACAATCTAAAATACTAAATCCATTGATATCACCACAGATAGTTGTAAAAATGTCTTCCTTTCCATTAACAATTCCTTTGATCCTTAGCATTGCCATACTAGGATGATAAAATAACTTATGACCTTGATAATGGCATACCAAACCTTCTTTGGTAACTACTAAGTAGGCAGTATTATCTTTAGAGAGATTACCTATTTTATCTCTCGGTATAAAGGGTAAATCTAAAAATTTACTGTAATTTAACCCTTTAGATAACAAATTATCATTTGGTCGTTGGGCGGTAGTTATTATTATATTCAATTACGTCACCCTTTTAAATAATTTTTCAATACTGTATTTATCCAAAGAAACTATTATTGGCCTTCCGTGGGGGCAACTATAAGGATTACTAATTTTCCCTAAATCTTTTACTAATTGCTCCATTTCTATAATACTTAATTTATGGTTTGCTTTGATTGCCCCTTTACAGGAAATTAAAGCTAAGACAGCTTCTTTATACTTTTTAATAGTAGTTATATCATCATTAAAAATTAGTTCTTCTAAAGCATCAAATAATATCTGCAAGGAAACCGTTTTATTAATGAAAAATGGTAAACCCCTTACAATAATATTATTTCCATCAAAGAAATCTAAATCAAAACCTAAACTATTAAAAAGTTCAAGGTTTTCTTGTATTTTTTCCCTGTATCCCCTTTTTAGCTCTAAAGTTACTGGCATTATTTGTTGAATTATTGGTTTTGAGTGCATTTGTGTCAATGCTTTTTCGTAATAGATCTTTTCCTGGGCAGCGTGTTGATCGATTAAATATATTTGTTCACTATCAACGGCAATAATATAAGAGTTAGCATATTGACCTAATATTTTTAAGGTATTAAAAAAAGGATGTAGATATTGCTCTTCTTCAGGAAGATCAAATACTTGCTGTAGAGGTTGTTTTTCTAAAACTTTAAATTCTTTGGTATCCTTAGGTTCATCTTTTAAAGAATTTGGTATGGTATATTTTACTTCAGTTTTTTCTAAAATTAATGTTTCCCTTTTTGGTGGAGTAATATTGAATTGTTTACTTACATTTGTATGTTTAAATTCAGAAATTAGTGGTTTGTTTGTAAGGGCATTTTCTACCCCCTGTTTAACTAGATAAAAAACAGCTTTTTCATCTTTAAATTTAATCTCTTGCTTTGATGGATGGACATTGACATCTAAATCTTCAGGCTGAATTTCGATATTTAAAATTCCTTGAGGATAACGTCCTATAGGAATAAGGGTATTATAACCCGTTTCTAAAGCTTTGGCCAACATTAGTGATTTAACAATTCTGTTATTGATAAAAAACATTTGACCACTTCTAGAGCTTTTTGTTAATACAGGCTTAATTATTAATCCTGTGACTTTCATATTTTCATATGAGAAATTTACTTCTAAAGAATTTTCTGCAGTTTCCCAGCCCATTACCTCAGACAAACAATGTTTAAGATCTCCATCACCACTGGATTTAAGAAGGAGTTTATTATTATGGGTAAGTTGAAAAGAGATATGGGGATGGGACATAATAAATCTTCCTACTAAATCAGTTATATAACTTAATTCTGTTGCATTGGTTTTTAAAAATTTTTTCCGTGCAGGGGTGTTATAAAATAAATCTTCTACAATAATTCTAGTACCTAGATTAGCAGGGGCTACATCAAATAGTTGTTCCTTACCCCCTTCTATAACGTATTTTATACCAAAATCCTCTCCAACTGTTCTTGTAATTAGTGTAACTTTAGAAACCGCTGCAATGGATGGAAGGGCTTCTCCCCTAAATCCTAAAGAAGAAATCTTTTCTAAATCTTTTTCATCTTTAATTTTACTAGTTGCATGTCTTAAAAAGGCAACTGGAACATCATCTTTATGAATACCAACTCCATTATCTATAACTTCAATTTTTTCTTTACCAGCATCGACAAGGTTAATAGTAATATTAGTACTTTTACCATCGATAGAATTTTCGATTAGTTCTTTTACTATAGAGGCAGGTCTTTCAACAACTTCCCCAGCAGCAATTTTATTAGCTGTTTGAGGGGGAAGAATGTAAATTTTATTCACTGACCACTACCTCCTTTCCAACTTCTTTTTAATTGAAGATAAAAACATCATTGCTTCTATAGGAGTAATATTGTTTAAATCTAAGTCTTTTAATTCTTCTATGATTACTAGATAATCTTCAAAGGCATGGCTAAACAAATCTTCATCCTTTGTAGTAGCAACTTGATTATTGGAATCATATCCATTTTCTAGCTGGTGTAAAATTTCCTTTGCCCTCCGAATTACCTGGGAAGGTACCCCAGCTAACTTTGCTACTTGAATTCCATAGCTCTTATCACTTCCACCAGGGATTATTGAATGAAGAAAAGTAATTTGATCATTTTCTTCCTTTACAGCAATGGAATAATTTTTAATACCACTGTATTTTTCTTCTAAAGAAGTTAATTGATGATAATGGGTAGCAAATAGTGTTTTAGCCCCTAAGATATCTGGATTGAGGATATATTCCACTGCTCCTTGGGCTATACTCATACCATCAAAGGTACTAGTGCCCCTACCAACTTCATCTAAAATAATTAGACTCTTTTTAGTGGCATTTTTGAGGATATTGGCTAATTCATTCATTTCAACCATAAATGTACTTTGTCCTGATGATAAATCATCACTGGCACCAACTCTAGTAAAAATACGATCGACAATACCTATTTTAGCAGACTTTGCTGGAACGAATGAACCAATTTGGGCCATTAAAGTTATTAATGCCACTTGCCGCATATAGGTAGATTTACCTGCCATATTAGGCCCTGTAATGATTAGCATTCTATTTTCTCTACAATCCATTAATGTATCATTAGATATAAAATTTTCTTTTGCTATCATTTGTTCAATAACAGGATGTCTACCAGCTTTTATTATTATTTCATCAGATGTATCTACAATTGGTTTTGTGTAATTATTTTCAGAAGCGATAATTGCAAAGGTACAATAACAATCTAATTCTGCAATTATCTCACTGTTTTTCTGAATTTCATTTATTTTATCTAAAGCTGCCTGTCGAATATCACAAAATAAGTTATACTCTAGTTGGATTATTTTATCAGCAGCACCTAATATTAGTTCTTCATATTCTTTAAGTTCAGCAGTGAAATACCGTTCAGCATTGGCTAAGGTTTGTTTTCTTTGAAAAGATTCTGGAACAAGGTGGGTATTTGTCCTTGTTACTTCTATATAGTAACCAAAGACTTTATTATACCCTATTTTTAGTGTTTTTATACCTGTTTCAGACTTTAATTTATGTTCATATTCCCCTAACCATTTACGGCCATTTTCCGCTGTGTATTTTAACTTATCTAACTCTTCATTAAAACCCTTTTTAATGATACCTCCTTCTTTAACATGGGTAGGAGGATTGTCTACAATTCCTTTATCAATTATATCTACTAAATCATCTAATAAAACAATTTTATTTGCTAAATCATTTAAAGAAGGATGATCTAATTGGAGAAGGCTGTCTTTTATTAACGGTAATTTACTTAAAGATGTTTTAAGGGCTACCAAATCCTTAGGATTCACTGTATTGTATACTATTTTTGTACCTATCCGTTCTAAATCATAAATGGAGTCTATTAACTTAGATAGCTTTTCAGTAGTATACAAATTGTTATATAATTTTTCAACTATATCTAATCGGTAATTGATTTTGTCTTGCTGTAAGAGAGGATTTAATATCCACTGTTTTAGTTTACGGCCTCCCATAGGTGATTTAGTTTTATCTAATACCCATAACAGGGAGCCTTCCTTTTTATTATCTTTAATGGTTGTAGTTATTTCTAGATTTCTAATGGTACTGTAATCTAAGGCCATGTATTCTTGAGAATTGATAAAATAGATATGATTAATGTGTTTTAATTGGCTTTTTTGAGTATCCATTATATAAGATAATAAAAGTTCAACAGCCTTAAGGGCTATTGGGTAATTGTTAACATTGCTCAATAGTTGGTTAAATTGAGTTAAATTTTCCTTTTTTATCTCATAAATTGAGATATTAGCATTTAATAAGTTGAGTTTCTCTAAAAAAGGATTATCATCAAAAACTATAATTTCTGCCGGGTTGTATTTGACTAATAAAGAAAAAATTCCATTTAAGTCTATTTTTCCCTCAGTAAAAAAAAATTCTCCTGTAGAGTTGTCTAGTAGGCTTAAACCATACTTATTTGAATAAGTACTTATAGAACAAATAAAATTATTATCTTTAGATTCTAGTAAATTTTCATCAGTTACTGTACCAGGGGTAATCACCCTAACAACTTCCCGTTTTACTATCCCTTTACATTCTTTAGGATCTTCAACTTGTTCACAAATAGCCACTTTAAAGCCTTTTTTTATCAGCTTTCCAAGATATGAATCCAATGAATGATATGGTACACCTGCTAATGGAATGTTCTTATCCCCATCCCTGGCAGTTAAAGCGATTTCTAATGCTTTTGCTCCAATTACAGCATCTTCAAAAAACATTTCATAAAAATCCCCAACCCTAAAAAGAAGGAGACAGTCTTTATATTGTTCTTTTATATCTATATATTGTTGAATCATTGGTGTTAATTTTGCCATTTTCTAACCCCCTTACACAATCAATATTATAACATATTCCTGATGTTTTGAAGGTTAAATTTTTAAAAAAAATCAGAGGGGTTATTCCTCTGATAGTAACTCACCTATAAGGGACCAGGTTTGAGCTTGTTTTATTTTAACAGGAACAATTTGACCTGTTAAATCTTTATCCTTTGGTGCAGGGAAATTGACTAATTTATTTGTCGTTGTACGACCACTTAGGTAATCTTTATTTGTTTTACTTACTCCTTCAACTAAAATAGGATATACTTTACCTACGATGGAGAGATTTTTTTCTTTAGAAATTTCATTTTGTAATTCTATTAAACGTGTTAATCGACTACTTTTTTCTTCTTTAGATACTTGGTTTTCCATTTTTGCAGCGGGAGTTCCTGCCCTAGGAGAATAGGCGAATGTAAAGGCAGAGTCATACTTGACTTTTTTAACTAAATCTAAAGTTTGTTGGAAATCTTCTTCTGTCTCTCCAGGAAAACCAACGATTAAATCAGTAGTGATGGAGTATTCAGGAAATTTACTCTCTATCTTTTGTACTAATTCTAAATATTGCTCTCTAGTATATCCCCTATTCATAGCTTTTAAAATTTTATTACTTCCCGCTTGTACCGGTAGATGGAAATGGTTACATACCTTTTTACTTTGGGCTATTACGTCTATAAGTTTATCAGTAAAATCCCTAGGGTGAGATGTGGTATAGCGAATTCTTTCGATACCATCTATTTTATCTAACTCTGATAAAAGATCAGCAAAATCATAGGATGTATCAAAATCCTTTCCATAACTATTAACATTTTGTCCTAATAGAGTAATTTCTTTAAAACCTTGTTTTGCTAATCCTTGTACTTCTTTAATAATATCTTCAGGTTTTCTACTCCTTTCCCTTCCCCTTACATAAGGTACTATACAGTAGGTACAGAAGTTATTACAACCAAGGGTAATGGTTACCCAAGCAGAAATACCTTCATTCCGGTGTTGGGGTAGACCTTCCACTACTTCCCCTTCCCTTTCCCAAATTTCAAAGACCCTTTCATTATTCAGCAAGATTTTTTTGATCATTTCTGGCAATTGATGAACATTGTGGGTACCGAATAATAAATCTACATGGGGAAAATTAGCTTTTATTTTTTTTGCTACTTCCTCTTGTTGAGACATACATCCACAAATACCAATAATTAAATCTGGGTTTTGATCCTTTAGTCTTTTTAAAGTACCGATCTTACCAAAAATCTTCTGTTCAGCTTTATCTCTAATGGTACAAGTATTTATGAGAATAATATCAGCCTCTTCTTCATTGGCGGTAGGGGTATACCCCATTTGTACCAACATACCTGCTAAAATTTCGCTATCATGAACATTCATTTGACAGCCATAAGTATGGATTATGAAATGTTTATTTTGCATTTCCATTATTGCTCCTCCTGATATTATGTAATTCAATCGAAGATATTATAACATAATTTACCTCGTAATAAAAGTCGAAGAAAAAATAAAGTAGGCATTATGCCTACTTTATTGTAGCTCTTTCAATTAGTTCTTTTACAATTTGAATCCATTTTTCAGATGAGCTAGTTGCTCCAGTATATGTTTCTACATCATAGCTATTTGCTTCAAGCATTGCTGCAGCAACTGCTTCCCTAGCTTCATGATATGGTTGCCAATTATAATCTTCAGGTTTTTGTTCAAAACCATTTTCAACAGCTCTCATATCATAAAGGTTTACTTCAACTAGTTTTCCACCTTCAATTTTAATTTCTGCTACAGAATAACCTCTTTCGGTAATTTCAGATCTTCCAAGGTAAGTACCGTCGATTAAACCAGGTGTAGCATCAACTTTAGCTTTTAATAAAGCACGTTCAACAGCTTGTTTAGCTTTGTTAGAAGTGCTTGTTGCACCTGAGAAGGCATCAATATCTGTACCATTTGCTTCAACAAAAGCATTTTCTAAGTATTTATGAACTTGTGCAAGTAAACCAATTTCAAATGCACCTTCTCTACCATAAGTTTCTGGATCTTTTTCGATGGCATTTCCTTGATATTCAGTAAGTTTTACGGATTTGATTTGATCATTTTCAATGGTTACTTCTGCCTTTACATAACCTCTGTTATTATCAGAGTATCCTACAAAAGTACCATTTTTGTAAACATAATTTGGCTCTTCATTTGGTTGTTCTTCTGTTTTTGATGAACAACCAGCAAAAATAGTTAATGCCATCACTGAAACTAACATTAAAACTAAAAACTTTTTCACTTTTTATACCTCCCTATTATTATATTGATTATTAGAAAGGGAAAATCCCCTATCCACAAGTGATAGTGAAAACTTTATCTATGTACTAGATATTCTTTCTGAATTTATTATAACATATTCTTATACCTATAAAAAGCTCTTTTTCTGGTAAATATGATCAATTACAAGGATTTTTCTTCCTTTTTCTTCTTTTTTCAGCTAATTAATAAGTTTTTACATATTTGAGGAAATTGCATATTTAAGAAATCAAAAACAAAATATCTAGATATAGTATTATAGAAAAATAATAAACACAATATATTGATAAATTTAATCTAGAAATTTAATTATGCAATTTCCTCATTTAATAATAAATTATTTGTTTTATACAAAAAATAAAGATGTAGGGAAGGCGATAGCAATTCCTTAAGGAAAATATATCTTTTTTGCGAGTCTTACCTACAAATTTAAAGATAGTAGGTTTTTTAACCTACTATCTTTACTTTATCACCATTAGCTAAACCTGCTGCATTAGCCTCATCTGTATCGATATGAAATTCTAAAGCAAAGGATTCATGTACTCTAACAAGGACATTTTTAAAAATTACTCCTCTTTCACCATCAGCTTCTACTTGTACCAATTGTTTATCTATTAAACCAAGCTCTTCAGCATCAGTTGTATGCATATGGATATGTCTTTGAGCTAGAATAGCACCTTCTTTAAGTTCTACTTTTCCCTTAGGTCCAATTATTGTTATTGGTGAAGAATTAGCCAAAGCTCCAGAATCTCTAACAGGAGGTTTAATTCCAAGTACATAACTATCAGTTCTAGAAATCTCTACCTGGGTTTGTTTTCTTGCAGGACCTAATACCCTAACTTTTTCTATAGAACCTTTTGGCCCTTGAAGGGTAACAGTTTCTTCTGCTGCATATTGACCTGGTTGTGAAAGGTCTTTTAGTGGCTTTAATTCATAACCTTGGCCAAATAATGTATAGATATCTTCTTGTGACAAATGAAGGTGCCTGTTAGATACACCAACAGGAATTAGTTTAGACATTACAATTCCTCCCTTGAAATAGATATTTTCTACATATATTATTACATGAAACAGTTATCCTTGCAAGGATTATTACAGATTTTTTATTTTAATCTCCACCATCTTCGTTACTTTCATCATCATTATCTACTTCTTGGGTATTGTTTTCCCCTTCTGTACTTTTTATTCCAATATAAACAATTTCTTTTACTGGTCGGTAAGTATCTGTTGATAATAATTCTTTTCTGGTAATACCATTATGATCAGTAATAAGTTTATATGTCGTTACTTTATATCCCACTTGCCCTTTTTGAATGACCTTCTTTTCTCCACTCTTCATATTGGATTTTTCTATTTTTTCAATTTGATATGGAATTATTTCTTCGATAGTTTCAAATTCTATTTGGGGAAAATGGGGTTTATAACTATAAAAATCTACTATTAAATGGGTAGAAGTTGTTATAGTATTGATTATTATCCCATAATCGGTATTATTTCTAAACCTTAGATCTAAGTATGGATAGCTTATTGTGGCATCTAACCCTTTTGGTAAATAACTTACCGGCCGACCATGATTACGCCTTTGTAAAATTTCTAAATTTGCTTTTAATGCTCCTACATAGATGGTAGACGAAACTTGACAAATACCACCACCTATGCCAGGGACAAATTGACCATCAACTATGATAGTTGCTTCTTTATAGCCTCCTGCTTCGTCAGCAGGTCCTACTAGTTTATTAAAAGAAAATTCTTCACCAGGGAATAACAAAATGTTTTGGATTTTTTCTGCCGCTAATTTAATATTATGCAACCTATTTTCAGAAGAATCACCATAGTATGTTTCTATTGAAAATAGATGGTCTTTAACTTTTAAGCTTTCTAGTTGGCTAGTAGTAACTTGTGGTTTAAGGGGTTTATATATTATCTTTCCTTTGTATTTTCCTTCACTAATATTTTGATAAATTTCTTC
Organism: Anaerobranca gottschalkii DSM 13577; assembly: GCF_900111575.1. Lineage (NCBI taxonomy): Bacteria > Bacillati > Bacillota > Clostridia > Eubacteriales > Proteinivoracaceae > Anaerobranca > Anaerobranca gottschalkii. The sequence goes on from NZ_FOIF01000007.1 coordinate 15,538, forward strand.
AATAGTTTCCTCAATATTGATGGACTTTCCTTCTTGATGTGGTATAATATTTACCTTTTTGTCTGATGTAATAAAAAATTCGGCATTTTTCGGAAAAATTTCTACTTCACCTTGTATTTTATCAATAAAATTTAATAAATTTTTACTAAGGGTAAATTCAACATTATAATATCGGGGAGAATTCCTCATAAAAAATCCTTTGATAAAATTGTTTTTTTTCTGTTCATTTAAAATAGTTGTTAATGTTTCTTCTATCTTAAAATACACTATTTCTTCCATTGGCAATTCCCATTCTTTATCATTATTTTTCAAGATAAAGCTACCCTTTGTGTTTAACCCAATATTTAAAATTATAGCAGCTTCCTCTAAAGACAAATTTCCTATTGGCAATTCGTTAACATAGGTTTCTGGGTAAAATGTATTATTAAATCTTTGGTTATCAAGATATAAATATATCATTGAACTAATCAGTATCAAAACCAGTATAGAAGTTAATATAACTAGTTTTTTCTTTTTCAATGAAAACACCTCCTTCAGTAATATATTGAAGGAGGTTAATAATTAGACTATAAACTAATTCTTTTTCTTTTAACTTCTAATAAAGTGCTTTTTAAGAGGTTTATAGAAGCTAAATCAGGTTGAAAAACAAATTCTATTATCTCTTTATTATGTAGATTTCCTAAAATTTTAGCTAATTTCATTTTCTTCCCTGGAGAAGTGATAAAATATTTGTATTTTTGTAAAACCTTTTCAAGGGTTTGATCATCGATCTCCTTTGTTAGAAATTCAGTTAATTGTAAATGGTTAATTCCAGCACTTTGTAGACTAGACTTAATTTTATTGGCAAAGGTTTCAGAATGGCAGATTAAAGCTACATTTTGTTCTGCAGGCAATCTAGCTATTTTTACAATTGTTTCCAACTGAGGTGAAAGGGCTATTGGAATTAATTCTGTATTATGAGGAATGGGGAGATTCTTAATTTGTTCAAAATGGAAAAATGTTGTAACTATTATATCAGCTTTTTCACTAATAACAGAATATTGACTGGGATTATTTAAAATTTCATCTAATAATATTGGTTCTACTAAAATAGACAAAGCTTGAGATAATTGTTTTGAAATATACTCTACTTGCTCTTTATTACATTCTATAAAAAATACCTTGACAGAATTGAGAATATCCTTTTTTTCTCGGGCTCTGACATACATTATAGCTAGAATTTCATCTATTTTAAAACCTAAAGATAGTCCTTCATCGAGGCATAAATCAACAATTTTCATTAATCGTTCTTTTCTACTTTCTTTCTTTAATGCTTCATCGGCTTCCGCCACAAAGGTTCCCCGGCCCTGTTGACAAAACAAAATACCCTCACTTACCAGTTCTTGATAAGCTACACTTATTGTATTTCTACTGACATTTAATTCTTTAGACAACTCTCTTTCTGTAGGGATTTTCATACCATGTTTCCAAATACCTTCATTTATTAATCTTTTAATATTATCTTTAACCTGGACATAGAGTGGAATTTTACTATCTTTATCAAGATAAAAATTAGACATTATTTCTCCCCTCCCATTCTTTATATATCTTTTTAAAATTAGATATATATTCTTTAGGTATTTTTACTGTACCAAGTAGCAGTTCCTTACCCTTACCAATGCCATGACAATCTGATCCTCCGGTAACAATTAGGTTATATTGAAGGGCTTTATTTAGATAATAGTTACTATCTTCTTCTGTGTGTTCACTATGAAAAACTTCTAAACCATCTAAATGGGGTAATAGTTCATTGACAATATCCTCATCTTTTACTAGTCTAGGATGTGCCAAAACTGCAATTCCATTGGCATTACGTATTAACTTAATGGCATCATAAGGAGAAAGTTTAAATCTTTCAACATAAGCGGGTTTCCCTTGATCTATATATTCATCAAAAATTTCCGCAACTGTTTTACCATACCCCTTTTTTATCATAGCTAGTGCTATATGGGGCCTTCCTATGGATTCACCTTTACTTTGTTCCAATACCTCTTCAAAGGTTATTGGTATATTTAAATTATTTAACTTTGTAATAATTTTTTTGACCCTATTAACCCTCTCATTTCTCAAGTATTCTATGGTTTCTATAAGATTATCATTAAAAATATCGATAAAATATCCAAGTATATGAACTTCTTTCTTTTTGTATTCTGTGTTTATTTCAATTCCAGGTACTAATTTGATCTCCTTGCCTTTTACTAATTCTATGGCTTCTTGAACTCCTGAAACTGTGTCATGATCTGTAATGGAAATAATTTCTAAATTTAAACTTTCGGCAATTTCTATAATTTTTTTAATAGACATTGTACCATCAGAATGCAATGAATGTATGTGCAGATCCAAAGTTTATTCCTCCTTAAAATAGCGGGATAAGAAATTATAAAAGTTGCTATAAAATACTTTTTCAATATCTTTTAGGGAAAAACCCCTTTCTTTCATTCTTTGCAATATTTTAGATAAATCCCTAACATCTCTGATTCCATGAGGTAAAATATCGACACCATCAAAATCACTACCTAAACCTACATATTCTATACCAACTAAATCTCCTATATAACTGATATGGTCGATAATATGATCAATACTAGCTTCTTCTGGCTGATCTGTTAAGTGATATGGAACAAAGTTTACGCCAATTAATCCTCCAGTTTTTGCTATTTCTTTTATTTGATCATCAGATAAATTTCTTTGATGGTTACACAGTTTCTTTACATTAGAATGTGATGCTAGTATTGGGTGAGAAAAATGTTCGATACAATCCCAAAAACCCTTTACTGAAATATGGGATACATCCAAAATCATTCCCAGTTCAGACATTCTCTTTACGACTTCCTTACCAAAGATTGTTAATCCACCACCCCTTGGTTCTCCAATACCATCACATAACAAATTACTGTAATTCCAAGTTAATCCTATAGCCCTAACTCCAAGTTGATAAAAAATGTCGATTAAATGGAGATTTCTATTGAAAACTTCTCCACCTTCTAAACTAATTACTGCCCCTACTTTACCGGGAGTTAAGTTACTCAAAGTACTTTTATTTATCACTAGAAATAATCTATCATCTGAATTTATACTCTGTAGTAGTTTACTTACCATAGTTAAGCCTTTTTCCAATGCTTGATTTAAATAATGGGGGTCTATATATATTGCAAAAAATTGTAAAAGAACATTAGCAGATATAAGTCTTTCAAGATCTATATGGCCCATATTATTTTTTTTATGAAAATTATAATCTTTATTGTCAAATAATAACAAAGTATCACAATGACCGTCAATTATTTTAAGATCTTCCAATTTAATTCTCTCCCTTTTTTAGTTATTATTGCCTAAATATTAACTATTGAATAATAAAATTATAAAACCTGTTTACGGAGAGTGTAAACAGGTTCTCTTAGTTTACCTAGGTTCAACTATCAATTTGATAGCTGTTCTTTCTTCACCGTCAATCTGAATATCAGTGAATGCTGGTATACAGATTAGGTCAACTCCACTAGGTGCAACAAATCCTCTAGCAATTGCTACAGCTTTAATAGCTTGATTTAGCGCGCCAGCTCCTATGGCTTGTAGCTCTGCGCCTCCCCTTTCTCTGAGTACTCCTGCTAGAGCACCGGCTACTGAATTAGGATTTGATTTTGCTGATACTTTTAATACTTCCATTACTGATTACCCCCTCAAATATAGAGTATTTTGTATTTTCCCTTTATATATATTCTACATAAAAATAAAAATACCTTCTTTTTTTAGAAAAAATTTCTATAATTTAATTAATAATTTTTATAGGGGTAATGATTTTTTCCTCTAAATCAAGGAAAACTCCATTTAATTGATTGGGTCCTTTTTCTAATACAGAAAATTTTGATGGCATTTTAGTGATAAATTTTTTTATAACTTCTTCTTTTTCAACTCCTAATATTCCATCATAGGGACCAGTCATACCGACATCGGTTATGTATAAAGTTCCTTTATTTAGAACTCTATGATCTGCAGTTTGTACATGGGTGTGGGTACCTAATACTGCACTTACTCTACCATCTAAATACCAACCCATTGCTAGTTTTTCAGAGGTAGCTTCTCCGTGAAAATCAACAATTATATAATCTGAACTGGTAGTTGCTAAAATATTATCAATTGTTTTAAAAGGACAATTAAGGTTATCTAAATAAACTGTACCAGATAGATTAATAATCAGCACTTTTTTATTATTAATAGTAACTGTAGTAAACCCCTTTCCAGGACAAAAATCAGGATAATTTGCAGGTCTTACAATCCTCAAATCATTTTCTAAAAGGGGATATATTTCCTTTTTATCCCAAACATGATTTCCCATTGTTATAATATCAATTCCACTTTCAAAAAGCTCATCTGCAATTTTAGGAGTTAATCCTTTACCTCCCGCTGCATTTTCTCCATTAGCAATAATTAAATCTGGTCTATATTCTTCTATTAAAGTTGCTAGACTTTCCTGTAAAATTTTTCTACCTGGACTTCCTACAATATCACCAATAAAAATAACTTTCATTTTTCCCTCCGAATTAAAGAAAATATTAATAAAAATATTATGGCCAATTTTTAAAAAAATAAAGGGAATTTCTCCCTTTATTTTGCATATTCTACAACTCTAGTTTCCCTTATTACTGTAACTTTTATTTGACCTGGATATTCCAGTTCATTTTCGATCTTTTTAGTTATTTCTCTAGCAATGTTTACTGCTAAAGTGTCATCAATTTTATCTGGTTTTACCATGATTCTAATTTCACGACCTGCCTGTATAGCAAAGGATTTTTCTACACCATCGAAAGATTCTGCAATTTCCTCCAATTTTTGTAAACGTTTAATATAGTTTTCCAATGTTTCCCTTCTCGCTCCAGGACGGGCAGCAGAAATAGCGTCAGCAGCTTGTACAATAACCGCTTCAATAGTTTGGGGTTCTTCATCACCATGATGGGCAGCAATACAATGAATAACTTCAGGACTTTCTTTATATTTTTTGGCAAGTTCTGCACCAATAGCCACATGAGGTCCTTCAACTTCATGATCCACTGCCTTGCCAATATCATGTAATAGTCCACCTCTTTTAGCTAATTTAACATCGGCATTTAGTTCAGCAGCCATTACACCAGCTAAATGGGCTACTTCTAAAGAGTGTTTTAAAACGTTTTGACCATAACTAGTTCTAAATTTTAAGCGTCCTAATAGTTTTATGAGTTCTGGATGGATTCCATGAATACCAGCTTCAAAGGTTGCTTGTTCTCCTTCTTCACGGATCTGAGCTTCCACCTCTTTTTGTGCTTTAGCTACCATTTCTTCTATGCGACCAGGATGAATCCTTCCATCAACAATTAGCTTTTCTAAAGCAATCCTTGCAATTTCCCTCCGTATAGGATCAAAACCAGATAAAATAACAGCTTCAGGTGTATCATCGATAATTAAATCAATACCAGTTAGTGTTTCTAAAGCCCGAATATTTCTACCTTCTCTACCAATAATTCTACCTTTCATTTCATCATTAGGTAGTGGAACAACTGAAACCGTTGATTCAGCCACATGATCTGCTGCACAGCGTTGAATAGCTAATGAAATAATATTTCTAGCTTTCTTTTCCGCTTCTTCTTTAGCTTGTTCCTCTACTTCTTTAATCATCATGGCCATTTCATGTTGAATTTCTTTTTTAACATTAGAAAGTAAAATTTCTTTAGCTTCAGATGTCGTTAATGCGGAAATTCTTTCAAGCTCTTTAATTTGTTGAAGTTGTATATCTTCCAAACTTCTTTGTAACTCAGCAATTTCCATTTCTTTCTTATTCAAATTTTCTTCTTTTTTCTCTAGATTTTCAATTTTCTTATCTAGAGTTTCTTCTTTTTGAATTATTCTCTTTTCAAGCCTTTGAATTTCCAATCTTCTTTCTTTACTTTCTTTTTCAAATTCACTTCTTAATTTAAGAATATCTTCTTTAGCTTCAAGTATTATTTCCCGTTTTTTACCTTCAGCTTCTTTTTTAGCTTCTTCAATTATTCTTAGAGCTTCCTGTTCTGCTGAAGATATTTTAGCTTCAGCTATCAATTTTCTGATTATATAACCAATACCTAGGGCCGCGACCCCTACTGAGATTGTTACTATAATTTGAGTAGTTTGGTTAATTGTGTTCACCTCCTTTATAATATAAAAAAATTAACCGAGTAGCCCCAGTTAAATAGGATAATAACTAATATATTATTAATTAAAATATCCAATTTTCTTTTATATATAAAAGCACAGGGCTACTGTTTTTTTTCTTAATTTTATACATTAATATTGTATATTTTTTGAAATACCATGTCAAGTTGATGTTTAATATTTATCCATGAAATTCCATTAGGCAATTAATCCTAAATTTATTCTTCTTCCTTTAAATTATTGATTACCTTTGATACAACTTCCATTGGAAAACCCTTACGCAATAAAAAAGCATAGGTTTTCCTTAATGAATTTATATCTTTTTTCCCTTTAAGTTTTTTCTTACCTTGCTCTAAAGCAATTGAATAATAATCAGTCTTTTCTTTTTGTTCTATTTGATGATATTTTTCTTTACTTATTCCCTTTTGTTGTAAAATATACTGTATTTTAATTGGACCATTTCCTTTACTTTTAGTTTGATTTTTATGAAAGTTAGCTATATAGTCCATATCGTTAATATAATTGTATTCCTTTAGTTTATCGATAACTGCAGTAATTATTTCATCATCAAATCCCTTTTTTTCAAGATATTTCTGTATTTCATATTCAGTTCTACCTCTATAAGATAAGTACTTTAATGCTAAGGACATCCCTTTTTCTAACATAGTAAATCAATCCTTCATATTAAATAACCAGGCCTTTAAGCCTGGTCTACTTCTACCGATGAGGTAGGTGATTGTAAATTATAATATTCTCTAATTTTATCCTCTATTTTTTTACAGATTTCAGGGTTGTCTTTTAAAAATTGTTTAGCATTTTCCCTACCTTGTCCTAATCTTTCATTTTCAAAGGAATACCAAGCTCCACTTTTTGTAATTATATCTATGTTAGCACCGATATCTAAGATACAACCTTCCTTAGATATTCCTTCACCATACATAATATCAAATTCTGCTGATTTAAATGGAGGGGCTATTTTATTTTTTACTACTTTAATCTTTGTTCTACTTCCAACCATATCTTGGCCTTGTTTTAAAGTATCTGTTTTTCTAACATCTAGCCTTACTGAGGCATAAAATTTAAGGGCTCGTCCACCAGGTGTTGTTTCAGGGCTGCCGAACATTACACCAACTTTTTCCCTAAGCTGGTTTATAAAAATAGCAATGGTCCTAGATTTACTAATAGCCCCTGATAGTTTTCTTAATGCCTGGCTCATTAAGCGGGCTTGTAATCCCACATGGGAATCTCCCATTTCACCTTCTATTTCAGCTTTTGGTACTAATGCTGCAACAGAATCGATAACGATTATATCAATGGCACCACTTCGCACTAAAGCTTCAGCTATTTCTAAAGCTTGTTCACCAGTATCAGGTTGTGATACATAAAGCTCTTCTATGTTTACCCCTAATTTTTGAGCATAGACAGGATCTAAAGCATGTTCTGCATCGATGAAAGCAGCAGTGCCACCAAGTTTTTGAGCTTCTGCTATAGCGTGAAGGGCTACAGTAGTTTTACCAGATGATTCAGGTCCAAAGATTTCAATAATTCTTCCCCTTGGAAAACCACCTGTTCCTAAAGCTATGTCTAAATCTAAACATCCTGTAGATATTGTAGAAACTGCTAAAGTTGTGTTTTCACCTAATTTCATTATAGAACCTTTACCAAATTGTTTTTCAATTTGATGTAAGGCCATTTCTAAAGCTTTTTTCTTTTCCATATGTAAACCTCCCCCGGAGCAATTATTTAATATAATTATAGAACATTTATTCGGTGTATGCAAGTTATTCTGTAAAATATTTTTTATTCTATAATACTATTTTCCATATCCCCTTCTGTTTGAATTTCATAACCTTCTTCATTATGAATAATCAACTTTCTTTCTAAAATAAAACCAGAACTTAAGTTATAAACTTTTATAATATCTACAGCTGCTAAATATAGAGTTTCATTTTCATTTATTTTAAGATGCATTAATACAACACTATAAGGTACCTCTTCTCTAGCAAGAAGTCCCCTAATACCTGCTGCTCCAGATGTTCCTGGATTAATAATTATTGAACCATTTTTTTCATAGATATTTATAGAATGGGTATGTCCTTGGAGTAATACTGGATATTTTCCCGCCAATTCTTCAGAAATAATGGGATGATGAGAAACTACAAAAAAGGGATTTAAATTACTTTCCTCAATAGTTTTCTCCAACATTTGCACCCGCTCTAAATAAACTTCTTTAGGTGGAACTGCCATAGCTGTAGTTTCTGAAGCAGGATCAGCGATACCAGCTATTGTTACTCCAGCAATTTGGATAACGTCATTTATGAGTACGAAAACATTATCTATAGACTCCATAGTTTCAATAATAGCAGGTGAGTCGTGGTTGCCTGGTATAAAAATATAAGGAACATTTATTGTCTCCAATTTCCGTAACAATTCCCCTTCAAGGGGAGTGCCATAATCGCTAATATCTCCTGTATCTATAACTAAATCTACAGCGAAATTTTCAACTATTTGTTTAATAAAATCATAGGCTACAGGATGATTATGAATATCTGATACATGCAAGACTTTAATATCTCCATCAACGGCCCCTAGAGGTTGTAAATATTGAATCCTTTCAAATAATCTATATAAATTTACTATTAACAAATCCATTTGTTCACTAAAATCTTCTAACTTTTCTAAACTTTCTTCCAAAAGACCAAATATCCAAGGAGCCATTTGAAGAACTCCTTCAAATTCTGGATTTATGAAAAAAGCCGTTTCATCATATGAAGAAAAAGCTGAAAGGAGAATAATTGCAAATATCATTATACCTATTGTTCCCCCTAATAAAATATCTTTAGGTCTTTTATAAAACAAGAAAGTTAAGAAACTACCCCCTATAAAAGTAAGAAGAAAATTACGGACTATAAAAACCCTTATTCTCCCTGATAAAATATTGATTATGGAACTTAAAATTTCCTCTTGTTTTTCTCCTAAGGATAGTTCTTCTAACAAATTAAGATTTACATTAGTTAGTGTAATAATAAACTTTAAAGGAGGATTATGGGTTTCAGCCCTTACAATTCCTAATGGTGGTAAGTATATTTCAGTTAATCCTTTATTAAAAAAATCTAATTTGACATCCAGTTCAAAGGCTAAAACTTTAAAAGAAGTATTGCTAAAAAAAGAAATAAATAGAATTGATCCTATTAAGGCTAAAATAAATATATGGAGGTATTTATTCCCTAATAATTTAAGTAATTTGTTTTTCATGGACACATCTCCCTAAGTAAAAGTCGAAGTTGATGTAATGCTGTCATAACACACCTTTCTTTAATATTTTCCCTTGTGCCGTAATAATTAAACTTTTTAGTTATAGATTTATAATTATTAACTGTAGATATATATATTTCCCCTACTTCTACCCCCGAGGGTACAGTTGGACCTAAAGCACCTGTAATAGCTAACCCTATATCAGTCCCAGTTTTTTCAAGAATTGTTTTCGCAAGCTTTTCTGTTAAGTAGTAGTCAATACCACTATTGGGAATATCTGCTATATTACAACTTAAGAACTCACTTTTACTTTTTAATGTATATAATACTTGACTTTGATCTAATACCATTGAACTCCCCGGTATATCAGTTATAGCAGATGCAATAGCTCCCCCGGTACAAGATTCTACAAGACTTAAAGATAATTTATTATCAATCATTGTTTCTACAATCAGTTGGTCTAGTTGGTCATCATCATAACCCCAAATATGATCCTTTAATCTTTGCTGAATTATTTTAACTACTTTCTCTAAATCGGAAAAATTCTTTTTTGTAGTTACCCTTATGTGGACACCATCAACTTTTGCTAATGGAGCAATTGTTGGATCACTTTGATTTTCTAACAAGTCATCTATCAATTTAACTAATCCAGATTCCCCTATACCGTAAGTTTTGATTATTTTTGAAGTTAGCTGGCTATCGGAATAATTTATTAATAGATTTTCTACTGAATTTAAAAACATTGGTTGTAATTCTTTAGGAGGACCTGGTAGTAAAAAAATATGTTTTTTATTAAATTGAAGGTAAATACCAGGAGCAGTTCCATTAGGATTAGGTAAAATCTTTGCCCCTTTAGGTATGAGGGCTTGTTTGATATTATTTCTAGGCATATAGATGCCTCGTTTTTCAAATTTCCTTTTGATTTCTTGATAACATGGGTAATTGAGAATTAGAGGTATTTTTAAGGTTTTTGCTACTACTTCTTTAGTTAAATCATCCTTTGTTGGGCCTAAACCTCCAGTTAAAATAATTAGATTAGATCTTTTTAAAGCGGTTTTCAGGATAGTAGTCAATCTCTCACTATTATCACCTACTACCGTTTGATAATATAAATCAATACCTAAATTAGCTAATCTTTCACTTATAAACTTTGCATTAGTATTTATAATATCTCCCAACAATAATTCAGTACCAACATTTATAATTTCTCCAACCATTATTTACACCTCCCCTATTTATATTCTACGTCCTTTTTTTAAATCCTCTATTATATAATATGTATAAAAAAAGCCATAATCTATGAAAATTATGGCTCAGGTTGTAGACAAAGTCATTTTTTAAAGGCTGTGGTAATTAAACAATCTTACAAAGTTCTGCGTCGAGATTTAAGGCTTCTATCTAAAAGGAAGAAGGGTACCGCTCTAATTCGCCGTCCATGGCTCAATAGAGCTTTCGGAACGTCCTGTTCCTCACCCCTTCTTCCTTTTATCTAATCAGCTCTTAAATCTATCTCCTCGACTTAATCGTATCTTTGTTTAATTACCACAGCTAATGGTGACTTTGTCTATAGTTTGTCTTCAGTCTGAGCCATAATCTATGAAAATTATGGCTTCACAATGAAGATATACTATAAACCTTGAATGATATTTCTAAATTCATCTCCAGAAATTGTTTCATTTTCTAACAAATAATTTGCTAACTTTTCTATTAACCCTTTTTTATTTAACAGTATTTTTTCTGTTTCTATTTTTACATTTTCTATTATAGTTGTTATTTCTTTATTTAATACCTCTTTAGGCAAAATATTGCAATTAGTTGTTCCTAAATCACTTAATCCACAATCAATAATTTTTTTTGCCAAACTAATCGCTTGATTAAAATCATTGGTGGCCCCAGTACTGAATTGATCAAAAAATACCTTTTCTGCCATAGCTCCAGCCACTGTTACAGCTATTGTTTTGAGAAGAGATTCCTTAGTTTCTAATAAATTTTCACTATTAACTTGCCTCATATAGCCTAAAGCTTGTCCCCTAGGTGCTACTGTAATAGAAGCTACAGAGTTAGGACGATATAATTCACTAATAAAACCATGACCAACTTCGTGTATAGCAATTCTCTTTAATTCTTCTTTTGTAGGAACTCTATCAATTTTTTCACCCATTATTACTTTTTCTATGGCATTTAGAAAATCTTGTTGGGTAATAGTTAGCCTATTATTTCTCAAAGCTAATATAGCAGCTTCGTTAGTCACATTTTCAAGGTGTGCTCCAGAAAAACCAAAGGTTTGTGCAGCGACTTTTTCTAAATCTACATCATCCCCTAAAGGTTTATTCTTTGTGTGGATACGCAAGATTTCTAAACGGCCCCATTTAGATGGCAAAGGAATATTAACTATCCTATCAAATCTACCAGGTCTCAATAAAGCATCATCTAATAAATCTAAACGGTTTGTAGCAGCCATTACTAGAATTTGAATATCACTAGATTTTAAACCATCCATTTCTACTAACAATTGATTAAGGGTTTGATCATATTCCATATGGGAAGAGTTACTACCTCTTTTTACTCCCAAGACATCGATCTCATCAATAAAAATTACTGCAGAATTCTTTTTTTCTTTTAATGCTAACCTTTTTGCATCAGCAAATAACTTTCTAACCCTTTTGGCACCAACACCTGCATACATTTCTACAAATTCTGAACCAGAAGTTGCGATAAAAGCCGAATTAGTGTATTTAGCTGCAGCCTTTGCCAATAAAGTCTTTCCCGTTCCTGGAGGCCCTTGAAGTATTATTCCTTTTAACGGTCTTATACCTAATTTCTTTACTAAATCTTTATTAACTACAAATTCTAATGCTTCCAAAAGTTCTTTTTTAGCTGTTTCTTGCCCCCCTATTTGGTCAAAATCGATAGTCAGTATTTTTTCATTTTTAGGGGACTCTATAGTAGATTCTATAAAGTCGGCAATTTGATTTCTATAAACTAAAAATAAACCAACAGCAGCCAATAAAACAAAAGGAAAAATATTAACTCCTTTTATTAATAAAATTATGATAATTGTTAACAAGGTACCAATAGTTAGTTCTTTAATTACCATCACTATTCCCCCCCTCTATATAATAAACATCAAAAAAGATATTAGAATCTATCTCATATTTAATTAATAATTGATTATTTTCTACTAAAAAATAATAATTGTTTTCTCCTAGTAATTCATCTAAGGCCCTCATAGCTCCGGTATAATTTTGGGTATTTAAAGTTTCAGAAATAATACCATTTACTCTCCAATATTTCTCCCATCCTTCAGAATCTTCTTTAGGAACTGGATTGTTATATTTAATCCTAAAATTATCTTTTAACACTCTTGATAAAGCCTTTTCTATTTCACGATGAATAGTTATAGGATTATTATAGTTTTCTAAAGTTATTTGTACACTAGTTGAATTGTTTTCTTCTTCTACCTCAAAAGCTAAAATTCCTTGATGTTTTTCCAGGATATTTAAAAGTGGTTTCTCTACCGTTAACTTTGCAAATATAGTATTAAATAAAAAGAAAATCAGCAACCCTATTAAAGTAATTACTGCAATTAAACCCCAACGAATTTTCATAATATAACCCCTCTCTAGTTTACATAATATCAAATTTTCTTTTAAATTATAGCACAATTGTAATAAAATTGTAATGTAAACTTTTGGACATAAAAAAAAGAGGATTATTTTGATCCTCCTTTTTTAATTACCTTTATATTTTTGTAGAAATAGTCAATACCTGAAAATATTGTTAAAAATACGGCAATATACAATGTAATCATAGCTATTGTATCAATATATAAATTGTTTAATATCCATTTAAACAAAGGTATATCTATTTCTGTTAGTAGACCGGCATGAATAGTAATGGCAGAGATTGCTACTATTTGGCTAATAGTTTTTAGTTTTCCCCATTTACTAGCTGATATAACTATTCCTTCTCCTGCTGCGATAACCCTTAATCCTGTAACAGCGAATTCTCTACTGAGAATTATAAAAGCAATTAAAGGGCTAATTTCTTTCATCCAAACTAATGCAAATAATGCAGCGGAAATTAACAGTTTATCAGCTAGAGGATCTAAAAATTTCCCAAAATTAGTTACTTGTTTGTGCTTTCTTGCGATGTAACCATCTAATCCATCTGTACTGGCAGCTATGATAAAAAAAGCTGCTGCTATAAGTTGACCAAAGGGTATTCGCACTACAATTAAGACAATAAATATAGGTGCCAAAAATATTCTAGCTAAAGTAATTTTATTGGCTAGATTCATTCACAATCTCCCCTATCAAATCATATTCATTACAATCTGTTATTACCACTTTAATAAAATCCCCAGGTAACTTATCCCCATTCTTTGTCCTTACTATTACCTTTCCATCTATCTGTGGTGCATCTCCATAAGTTCTTCCAATTATATATCCATTATCATATCCTTCAATAAGAATTTCAAGTACTTTTCCTATTTTTTCTTTGTTAATGGAATGGGATATCCTTTTTTGTACTTTCATTAACCGGTGCTGGCGAAGTTTTTTGACCCTTTCCTTTATTTGATCAGGCAATTTTGCTGCAGCTGTTCCTTCTTCTCTAGAATAGGTAAATACCCCTAATCTGTCTAACTTAATTTCTTGAACGAATTTCAGTAGATTATTAAAATGCTCTTCAGTTTCCCCTGGAAAACCGACAATAATAGAAGTTCTAATAACTACATCTGGAATCATTTTTCTTATTTTTTCAATAAGAAGGAGTAATTGTTCCTTTGTCTCTCTTCTCCCCATTTTCTTTAATATTTCATTATCACCGTGTTGTAATGGCATATCAATATAATTACAAACTTTAGGTAATTGGCTAATAGTTTGGATTAACTCATCGGTCATATATGTTGGATAGCAATATAAGATTCGTATCCACTTTAAACCTTCGATAGCGTTTAATTTTTTCAATAAAGTGGGAAGCATTAGTTTACCATATAAATCTAATCCATATACAGTGGTATCTTGAGCAACTAGAATTATTTCTTTAACTCCATTATCTACGAGTTTATTAGCTTCTGCAATTATTGACTCTATAGATCTGCTGCGATATTTGCCCCTTAATGCTGGTATAATACAATAGGTGCAATGATTATCACAACCTTCTGCAATTTTTAGGTATGCTGTATATTTAGGAGTAGATAACATCCTAGGTGTTAAATCATCATATAGGTACTCAAGGTTATCAGTTGCAGTAAACTTATCTCCTTTTAAATTAGTTTGAATACATTGGATAATATTTTCATATTCCCCTGTACCTATAATACCGTCAATTTCAGGTATTTCTTGTAATAATTCTTCTTTATAACGTTGTACTAAACAACCAGTAACAATTAAAACTTTACAATTTTCAGCTTTATATCTAGAAAATTCAATAATTGTATCTATTGACTCTTTTTTTGCACTTTCAATAAATCCACAAGTATTAATAATAATAACATCTGCTTGTTTAGGATCAGTAGTGATCCCATAACCTTCCTTTGACAAAATTCCTAACATTACCTCTGCATCTACTGTATTTTTAGGACATCCTAAACTAACTGTTGCAATTTTAACCATGTTTCTTCCTCCCTTTGCCAATTTAAGTATAATATAAAGTGACAATTTAGTCAAAAAAACTTTTTGTAAACAAAGAAAAAGTGGAGAGTTATTCCCCACTTTTTTCAAGGGTAATTATAGCGTCTGTACGCCCTTCATTATCTGAAAACTCTACTTGAACACCATTGATAATAATTGTTGCATTTTTAGCTAATCCAGCTTGTATAATAATTTGATTATCTGCTTCTATTAACAGTTCTTCATCTTCCATTATTCCCCGTTTAATAGAGGTGTTCTGATTATCTACTTTGATATCAACCCAACATTGCCCTTGTACTATAAATTGTACTTCTAGTTTTTCTTCATCTAAAACTGTATAGTAATATTTATTATTCCTAATTTCTAATTCAATAATTGTCTCATGTACTTCTTCTATTACATCCTCTTCATCAACTTCATTCTCTTCCTCTTCTGGAATAATTATAGGATGATTATTAGGAATTTCTATATTGTTTTTAGGTGTTATAATATATCCCACAATTAAGTAAACAGCTAATGCTAAAAAAGTGGCTAAAACGATAAAAAAGATTATACCATTATAGTCAATAGATATTGTAGATCTTTTAATAGGTTCCCTCTTTTTCCTGCTAGAAACGGGAGAATCTAATGTAGTAGCTGTAGCTGTCTCTTCATAAATTTCTAAATTGACAGCTTTAGCGTAAAGTTTAATAAAACCCTTAATATAAGGTCCTGGGGGTAATTTTTCAATATTACCTTCCTCAATAGCTATTATTTGATCTTTTCTAAGTTTTGTTTTGTTAACAATATCTTCTATAGTTAGTCCCTTTAATTCCCTCGATTCTCTTAGTTGCTTACCTATTTCTTTAAAATCCAACTGAAACACCTCCCCCATTTAATTAACTTATATCAAAGGATGAAAAATTTTGACAAACTAATTCATAATTGATTTCTTCATCTTCAGTTCTTCTCAATTCAATAATATAATCGATGATGTCGGGAGAAAAATCACCTTCCCTAAGTAAAATGTCTGGATGTTCTATAACCTTAGGAATTGGCATTTTCATAACTTCCCTGAGTAATTCTCTATGTTTTTGAGATGCTCGGAAGGTAGAAACAATACCATCAATAACTAGTACACAATCATTAGCTAATTCTTCTTCAGTTAGGCTATTTCGCATAACTTGTCTCATTAATGTTGAAGATACCATAATCCATTTTTTATTAGCATGAACGCAGGCTGCAATAATTGATTCAGTCTTACCTACCCTTGGCATACCCCTAACACCAACTACTGGACAAGATTTTTGTAATAAACCTCCTAAAAAATCAACCAACATCCCTAAATCATCCCTGGTAAATCTAAAGGTATTAGGATTTTCAGGGGATCTATGGATCATTTTCCCATGTTGAAGGTTAATTCTATCGATCAAAGTAGGTCTTCGCAATGCAGTAACTTCAACGGTAGTTGAATTAGCTAAAGCCCTTTTTAAAGTAATTATTTTCGAATGATTATCGGAATGAATAATTAACCCCCTTCTTTGGGGTGCTAGTCCATTAATCATCTTGATATTAATACCTAAAAGACCTAAAAGAGTTGCAACATCCCCTAATACCCCAGGCCTATTTTGATGAATAATATATTCAAAATACCACTCCATAAAATCCCCCCTATTATTTACCCCATTTCATATATATTATATCAAAAGGAAGGCTTAAAACCAACTAAATATTTATGGAAAAAAACTAAAGAAGTGCCATAAGCACTTCTTTAAAATAATTACCTTTCACTTTTATCGTAAGGTTTTCCTATAGCTTTTGGAGCATGGGCCCTACCGACAAAGGATGCCAATACAATTATCGTTACAACATAAGGGATTGTATTAATTAACTCCCTTGGTATAAATGGAATATTGACCCCTGAGATAGATACAGCTTGGGAGAAGGCAAAGAGTAAACTAGCTAAAAAGGCTCCTACAGGATTCCACTTTCCAAAAATCATTGCTGCCAAAGCGATGTAACCACGGCCAGCAGTCATTTCTTTTTGGAAAATACCCAGTTCACCTAAGGATAAATGGGCACCGGCAAGGCCAGCGAAAGCACCACTTATTAAAACACAGATAAAGCGGATCCGGTTAACATTAATACCAACTGTATCTGCTGCTTGGGGATGTTCACCTACAGCCCTTATCCTTAAACCCCAAGGAGTTCGGTAGAGGATAAACCAAACGATTGGTACCATAGCAAAAGCAATATATACAATTGGATTAAAGGAAAGGGGTCCTATGGTCCAAGTTGGCAACCTTCCAATTCTCGGGGAGGTACCTGATACTTTCCAAATTACTTCTAATAAAAATTGTGTTAAACCAAGGGCAAAAATATTGATGGCTGTACCACTAACAACTTGATTTGTTTTAAAGATAACAGTTACCACAGCATGGATACTTGCTATTATTATTCCCACAATAATAGCAAATAGTAATCCGATCCAGGGAGAACCTGTGAGGTACATACCATATATAGAAGCAAAGGCTCCTGTAAGCATGATTCCCTCTAAAGCAATGTTAATAACACCAGAACGCTCAGCAAATATACCACCTAAGGAGGCAAGGATCAATGGTGTTGCTTGACGTATTGTAGACCATAAGATAGTTAAGCTAAAAATCTGTAATATTACATCCATTATTTAATTGCCTCCTTTGCTCTTTTCTTAGCTAAATGTTCCCTTAACACTTGACTTAAAGCTATAGCAAATATAACTAAGGCTTGGATAATAACTACAATATCCCTTGGTAAAATACGGCCAATAGTGAATCCACCTTGAGCTAAGGCGCCAAATAGAATACCGGAGATTACTACAGTAAAGGGATTATTTTTACCTACTAAGGCAACGGCTATACCGGTAAAACCGTGGTTGGCATTCATCCCTTGAATAAATCTTCCATGGGTTCCTAATACTTCTCCAGCTCCTGCCAATCCAGCTAAAGCACCACTTATAAACATCGCCAAAATGACGTTCTTAGCCACATTAATTCCACCATATTCAGCACCATGGGGATTAAATCCAACAGCTCTAATTTCATAACCGGATTTGGTTTTAAAGAGAAAATACCAAACAAAGAAAGCAGCTAGTATGGCTAGAATAAAACCGCCATGGACCCTTACCGCAGGTCTTCCTATTAAAGCTCCTAAACTGGTTATTCTAGCGGAATCAAGAATGTGGGGTGTTCCTGGCTCTCCAGGGACAGTAGCAAGCCTTCTAATACCATAGACAATTGTTAATGAAAAGGCGATATGGTTTAACATAATAGTGTTAATTACTTCATTAGCACCTAATTTAGCCTTTAAAACTCCCGCTATACTGGCCCATAAACCTCCAGCAATTACTGCAATAATTAAAGTTAAGGGCAAATGGATTAGTTTTGGTAAACCAGTGAAGTAAAAACCTGCCCATCCTGCAGCAAATGCACCTATTAAGTATTGTCCTTCAGCTCCAATGTTAAACAAGCCGCATCTAAAGGCAAAGGCTACAGAAAGACCAGTTAAAATTATAGGGGTTGACCTAAATAAGGTAGCATAAATATTATCTATACTTCCGAAGGCTCCGTTGAACATCCGGATATATGCCTCTATAGGTGATACATTAGTAAATAAAATAAATAGAGAACCTACTAATAATGCGGCAATTACTGCCACTGCACCGTAAAATAACTCTTGGCCTATAGTTTTGAAATATTTAATATAAATATTATTTTTCATCAGTTACACCCTCCTTTTTAAGGGTTGAACCAGTCATCATTGCTCCTAGCTCAAATTCATCGATATTTTTAGCATCGACTATTCCAACAATTTCCCCATCATATATTACTGCAATTCTATCACTTAAAGACATAACTTCTTGTAATTCAGCAGATACCAATAATACAGCTTTTCCTTGATCCCTCTGTTCAATAATTCGTTTATGGATAAACTCAATAGCACCTATATCAACACCCCTAGTAGGTTGAGATGCAATGAGAAGATCCGGCTGTTGAGAAATTTCCCTAGCTATAATAACTTTTTGTTGATTACCCCCGGAAAGGGAACGGATTTTAACATCAGCACTAGGTGTTCTAACATCAAACTCAGGAATTAATTTATCGGCATTTGCTTTTATTGCTTTGTAATCTAGATAAAAAGGCTTTGCAAAAGGTGGTTTATGGTGGAACCCTAAAATTAAATTTTCTGCAATATTATAATCTAAAATAGATCCCCTTTTATGTCTATCTTCTGGAATATGGCCAACACCACTTTCTTTTATAGTTCTAGGTGATTGGTTAGTTATATCTTGACCTTTATAGGTAATTTTCCCTTTTGTCGCCTTTCTCAAACCAGTAAGAACTTCTACTAATTCACTTTGACCATTACCTTCTACCCCTGCAAAACCAAGGATTTCTCCCTTTCTAATGCTAAAACTTATATTCTTTAAAGCCGGTAAACCCCGGTTATCATTTGCACATAAGTCTTCTACTTCTAAAATTACATCACCAGGATTTCCTTCTTTTTTCTCTACCCTTAATAGTACTTCCCTACCTACCATCATTTTGGCTATATCATTTTCATTAACTTCATCGGTATTGACAGTACCAATAGTTTTCCCTTGTCTTAAAACAGTAATTCTATCAGAAATAGCCTTTACTTCTTTTAATTTATGGGTAATAAAAATTATAGTTTTCCCTTGTTTTTTTAAAGTTCTAAAAATCTCAAAAAGCTCTTCAATTTCTTGAGGTGTTAGTACTGCTGTTGGTTCATCAAATATCAGCAATTCAGCTCCTCTGAAAAGGGTTTTTAGAATTTCTACCCTCTGCTGCATACCTACAGAGATGTTTTCAATTACTTCATCAGGCTTTATCATCAATTTATAGCGATCTGAAATCTCTTTTACTTTTTTAGTGGCAGTTTTTATATCTAGCACACCATTAGTAGTAGGTTCAGAACCTAAAATTATATTCTCAACAACAGTAAAGGGTTCAACTAACATAAAATGTTGATGAACCATCCCAATTCCTAACTTTATTGCATCATTGGGACCAGATACATTATAAGGTTCTCCTTTATAGTAAATTTCTCCGCCATCTTGATGATATAAACCAAAAATTATGTTCATCAAGGTAGATTTACCGGCACCATTTTCACCAACTATGGCATGGATTTCTCCCTCTCTGACTTCTAAATTTACATCATCATTTGCCACTACTCCAGGAAAAACTTTTCGAACATCTACGAGCTTTAAAATGACATTTGAGGACATCTTTTTTCCCCCTTACTATATTTAAGAAGTCTTTATAGTTGCTAATTTTCCTTAGACAGCAAGACTGTCACACCGTACGGTGTGACAGTGCCATAAAATTATTCAGGTCTTCCTTCAGTCATCCAGTCAGGTACTTTAATTGTACCATTGATTATACCAGCTCTAATTTCGTTGATTTTATCAGCATGTTGTGCAGTAACTCTTTGTTTCATTTCTTTAATAGCATTAAGTTGTGCTTCAGTAATGTCTCCACTGTCTTTAGCAGCTTGCTCATCAATATCGATGTTTACTAAGTCTGTTAAACCAACACCATCAATGGCTAAGTCAAACATTACAGATTGACCACCTTTAAATTCCCCTTCAGTTAAGGCTCTAATTGTCTCAAATACCGCTACATCTACACGTTTTAACATACTGGCAATACCATAGCCTGGGGCTAGGAAGTTTTGGTTAGAGTCTACACCTATAGCATAGATTCCCCTTTCCATAGCAGCTTCAAATAATCCACCACCTGTACCACCAGATGCATGGTAAATCACATCTGCACCAGCGTCAATTTGTGCTAAAGCTATTTCTTTACCAGTAGCTGGGTCACCAAAGCTTCTAGCATATTGGGAAAGTACCTGAATGTCTGGATTGATGTGTTTAGCACCTGCGATGAAACCACCTTCAAAACGCTCAATTAATGGGAATTGTATACCTCCAATAAAACCAATGATATTTGATTCAGTAACTAAAGCCGCTAGTGCACCGGCTAAGAAAGAACCTTCATGCTCAGCAAAAACTAAGCTAGCTACATTTGGTAATTCCACGACTGAGTCGATTATAGCAAAATTAATATCGGGATACTCTTGAGCTACAGTTTTTAAAGAATCTGCCATTTGGAAACCTACTGCAATAACTAGGTCAAAACCTTCTGCAGCATATCCCCTTAAGTAATCAGCATCTTCCGCTGAATCCCTTGGCTCTACCCAATCAATTTCAACACCTAATTCTTTTTCAGCCCTTAAAAGTCCTCTGTGGGCTGAGTCATTGAATGATTTGTCCCCTAAACCTCCAGTGGAGTAAACGATGGCAATCCTTAATTTTTCTTCACCTTCATTTGCCTTTCCACCTCCACATCCAGTTAGAGCAACTGAAAGTATCATAAGTGATACTAATAAAATAATAAGATTTTTTTTCACTAATATGCCCTCCTCTTTTTTTATATAATTTAAGGCTAGATGCCTTAAAATTTAAACCCTTTTTCTCACTACATGAAAAGCAAATTTATCTGCTCGAAAATAATTTTTTGAATAAAGTATTGGTTGATCATCATTGGTAAAGTGTACTTGCTCTAATAATAACAAGGGTGTTCTTGAAGAAATTCCAAGAGCATCGGCTAATTTAAAATTAGCTAACACAGGAACTATTTCTGATACTGCATAGGTAATCTTTTTATTATAATGACTTTCTAAAAGTTCAAAGATTGAGCCTTCTATATTTTCAAATAAATTCTTATCTAAATTACTTTGTGGGATTTTATCAATACAAAATACCACTGGTTCACCATCGGCAGTTCTAACCCTCTCTAATTTAATCAAGGGAGCAGGGGAACTCAAGTTTAGCTTTTGTCCATCTTTATCGTCAGATGTTACAATTTGTACTGATAAAATTTTTGTTCCTGCTTTTAAATTCAGTTGTTCGATGCTTTCTGTAACACTAAGTAGATTTTCTATTCCACTTTTAATTTTAGTGGGAGTACTGTTTACAAAGGTTCCTACACCATGTTTTTTTACTAAGATGTTTTCTTCTTCTAGTACCCTTAATGCCTCCCTAAGTGTTGGCCTGCTGACTCCAAAATCCTTTGCCAACTCAAACTCAGAAGGTAATTTACTTCCATTAGTATAATACCCTTTTTTGATAAGTTCTAGTAATCTATCTTTTACTATTAGATATAAAGGACGGGGGTCCCTTTTTACATTGTTCATTTCTCTTCTCTCCCCTGGTAAGATGTCATACATCTAACTTATATATACGACATTAATTTTAAAAATCCTTCTTTTTCAAAAAGATTATTTTAAAATTTCTTCAAGTTGTTTAGAAGTGATTAATACCCTACGAGCTTTACTCCCTTCAAAGCCTCCGATAATTCCCATTTTCTCTAAATCATCAATTATTCTAGCTGCTCTGTTATAACCTATTCTAAATCTTCTTTGTAAAAGGGAAATAGAAGCTTGTTGAGTATCTACAACCAATTGTGCAGCTTCATTAAAGAGTTCATCTAATTCATAATCCTCTATCTTTTCATTTTCAACCTCAAATTTTTCGTCATATTCAGGTGTTTGATTTTGTTTAACATATGATACTAACTTTTCCACCTCTTCATCGGTGATGTATGAACTCTGGGCTCTAATTGGTTTAGGGGATCCTACAGGATAATATAACATATCTCCCTTACCTAACAGTTTTTCTGCTCCCCCCATATCTAGTATTGTCCTAGAATCAGCTCCAGAAGAAACTGCAAAGGCAATCCTAGAAGTAATATTAGCTTTAATTACACCTGTTATGACATCTACTGATGGCCTTTGAGTTGCTACTATCAAGTGAATTCCCGATGCCCTAGCCATTTGTGCCAATCTACAAATACAATCCTCCACATCGGCAGGAGCCACCATCATCAAATCCGCCAACTCATCAATAATAACAACAATATAAGGGAGTTTTTCATCGGGAGTTATGGCATTGTAACGATTGATATCCCTAACCCCAAGTTTTGCAAAGAGTTCATATCGTTGTTCCATTTCTTTTACAACTTTTTTTAAAGCATTGGCAGCATTTTTAGGATCAGTAACAACAGGGGATAATAAGTGGGGAATACCGTTATAGACATTTAGCTCAACCACCTTAGGATCAACCATTAAGAATCTAACTTCATCAGGGGTAGCTTTAAATAAAATACTGGCTATTATGGCATTAACACAAACACTTTTTCCCGATCCAGTAGCCCCTGCTATTAAAATGTGAGGCATTTGAGTAAAATCAGCTATTAGAGGTTCTCCAGCAATATCTTTACCTAAAGCTACTGTTAATTTTGATGGATTTTCCATGAATTCTTCCCTTTCAATAACCTCTCTGAGGTAAACAGTAGCCTTTGTAGCATTAGGGACTTCAATTCCAATAGCTGCTTTCCCTGGAATTGGTGCTTCAATTCTGATACCAGTTGCAGCTAAGCTTAGTGCTAAATCATCGCTAAGGCTGAGGATTTTACTTACTTTTACACCAACAGCTGGTTGTAGTTCAAACCTAGTAATTGTTGGTCCTCGGTGAATGTGGGTAATTTTAGCATTGACACCGAAGCTTTGTAAAGTTTCTAAAAGGATTTTTGCTTGTTCTTCGATGTCTTTTTGACTTTTAACTTCTTTTGTTCTCTGTGGTTTTTGTAAAATAGATAATGGTGGTAAACTATATGGAACCTTCATTTTTTTTATTTCAAAATTTCCCTCTGATTCGTCTAAGGCAATTTTTTTATTGTTTTTAGGTGGGAATTTAACAACTATGTTTCCTTCTAAGTCTCTAGATATTTTTTTATCCCTTTGTTCTTCCTCTATATTTTCTTCATAATCCTTAAAGGTGAATTCTAACTGATTTCCATCAATAGAAAATTTATTATCTTTAAAACTATCTTCTATTTTTACAGAGATTAAATTGGTATCCCTTTCTTCGTTAATAATGTTTTTGGGAGTTGTTTTTTTACTTTTATATTTTTGATAAATAGAAATTATTCCTTCTAAAATAGATTTATATAATTTTTGTAAACCCTTACCTATAACCTTTAAAATTTTTGCTATAGAAATATCCAAAATTAAAATCAGACCGATAATTAAAAAGGAAATAGATGTTATAAAGGTTCCAATAACCCCTAAACCCTTTAGAAAAATCACTGCCAAAAATGCCCCTAAGATACCTCCACCTTCTCCCCGTAAGCCTAAGCGTAATATTTCAATATTAGACATAGGTTCAGTTATTGGAAACAAAGCTAAAACATGGTTTGTTAATAAGAACGTCCAATAAAAAATTATAATCCCTATTACTCTATTATTTAATTTAAAGCTGAATTCTTCATCAAACATTAACTTGAAACTATAAATTAGTAATAAAAAAGGGATAAATAGAGAACTCTTACCTGCTAATACAAATAATAATTTTTGGATAGTTTGTCCAATTTTACCAACTTGATCAGTGAATATCAAGCTGGCTAAACTTAATCCTGCAATTGTAGCAAAGATAATAGACTTAAACTCATTTTTAAATTTATTAGTCTTATTTATCGGTTTCCGTGGCAAAATTATCCCCCCTTTAGCCTTACAGAAAGAGTAAAACTAAAACACCTATAAACCAACAGTAAAAAGAAAAATAATGTAATTTACCTTTCTTTAAAAATGCTACTAACCATTTAATAGCTATTATTCCTGAAATTGCAGAAAATATTAAGCCAAATAGATAAGGTAGAGCTAAGCTATGATCAAAACCTGTTTCTAGTACTTCTTTAACCTCTAAAAGGGTTGCCCCTAAAATAGCTGGTATAGATAGTAAAAAGGAGTACCTCACAGCCGTTTCTTTATCCATTTTTCTCAACAGTGCACCTGCAATAGTGGAACCAGAACGGGATATTCCTGGAAATATTGCAAAACTTTGAAAAGCACCAACTATGATAGCATCTATAATACCTATCTCCCCTTCTTTTTTATAGCCTGGGTTAAGTTTTTGAGAAATCCATAAAATAAAACCTGTTACTAACAATGCAATACCTATAGCCCTATTGTTATGATAGAAATTAACAAAAAAATCTTTAAATAAAACACCTATTGTTCCTGTAACTAAAGTACCTAAAATTAACATAAAAATAAGATTTCTATCATCTTTAGTTTTTAAAGATTCAAAGGTTTCATTTTTTGTTAAACTTCTTGGCAAGTGTAATGCAGCCTTTAATAATTTAATAATATCAGACCAAAAAATCCAGAATACCGAAAATAATGTACCTATATGTACCACAACTTCAAAGGTTATTCCTGGTTGTTTTACCCCTAATAAACTTTGAGTTAGTACAATATGGGCTGAACTACTTACAGGAATAAATTCTGTAAGTCCTTGTACTATCCCTACGATAATAGCTTCAATTATTGTCACAATACATCCTCTCCTAAGTCGTTTTTAAATAATTATATCACAGATAATGGAAAGAAAAAAGAGAAACCTAAGTTACCTTTTAAGGCATCTCAGGTTTTTCTAGTTTTAAAAAGGATATAAGTTGATAACAGAACCAGGTTGGTATTGAGGGTTTAAGTAGTCATAAGCATCGGTACTAATTAGCCTTACAATTTTACATTGGCTATCATTTATTTTTTCAACTATAACTTTTTTGCCATTTCCTAAGTCTATTTCCTGATATTGTATATTATTTGTTTCAGAAGGGAAAATTTGTTCCATAGGTACAGTGGTATATAATAGCATATTTTTCACCACCTAATGTAATTGCTTTTCTGCCCTTTGAATTAATTCTTTTAATTTATTTACACTGTCACCTAACCCACCTACTTCGTCAATCAAACCGTGTTTAACTGCATCTTTGCCCACTAGTACAGTACCAATATCCCTCGCTAATTCCCCAGTTCTAAACATCAATTCTTTAAATTTTTCAGCTGTCATGTTGGAATTTTCTGCTACAAACCTTACTATTCTATCTTGCATTTTATCAAGATATTCATATGTCTGAGGAACTGAGATTACAAGCCCCGTTAAACGGACAGGATGTATAGTCATAGTCGCCGTTTCCGCAATAAAAGAATAATTGGTAGAAACAGCAATTGGTACACCTATACTGTGTCCACCACCTAGGACCAAAGAAACAGTGGGTTTCGTTAAACTTTTAATCATTTCCGCAATAGCCAATCCTGCTTCTACATCTCCTCCTACTGTATTTAAAATCACTAATAAACCTTTAACATTTGGGTTTTGTTCAACTGCAACTAATTGTGGTATGATGTGTTCATACTTTGTCGTTTTGTTTTGGGGAGGTAAAACAGTATGTCCTTCTACTTGACCGATAATTGTCATAACATGAATACTATTATCAACTGCAGGAACATTTAGTTGACCTAGTTGTTGAATATTTACTCTAGTATCTCCTTGATGTGGATTAGGGTTTTGTTGATTTTGTTTAAAATCCATCTATAATCACTCCTTCTTTTCTATTTTAGTTTTATCAAAAACTTCCCTTTTTAAACAATAAAAAAGAGATTTATTGAACAATCAATAAATCTCGGACATTTTTATACTTCCATAATAATCGGTAATATCATTGGTCTTCTTCGGGTTTTTTCATATAGGGATTTCCCTAATTGGTCTCTAATGGCTTGTTTTAATTGGGCCCATTCTTTAATATTTTTATCTCTACATTTTTCTAAAGATTGAGCGACAATAGCTTTAGCTTCTTCAATTAACTGTTCGGATTCTCTAACATAAACAAAACCTCTAGAAACTATATCAGGACCGGCGATAATTTTGTTTGTACCTTTTTGTAGAGTAACTACAACAACTAAAATTCCATCTAATGAGAGTTGTTTTCTATCCCTTAAAACTATGTTACCAACATCACCTACACCAAGGCCATCTATTAAAATATATCCTGAGGGAACACTACCAGTTATTTTTGCCTTTTCCTTTCCAATTTCTAAAACATCACCGATTTCTATAGAAAATATGTTTTCTCTACTTATTCCTAAAGCCTCACCAATTTTTGCTAGATGAATACAATGCCTGTATTCTCCATGGACAGGAACTAAGTATTTAGGTCTAACTAAATTGATCATCATTTTAAGTTCTTCTTGACTAGCATGGCCAGAAACATGGATCCCTGAAACTGATTCATATACAACATCTGCTCCCCTTTTAAAGAGATTATTGATAGTTTTAGAAACCAATTTTTCATTTCCTGGGATTGGAGAAGCAGCTATTACCACTGTATCCCCCGGCGCTATTTCGACCTTTCTATGTTCTGAATTAGCCATCCTAGTTAAAGCAGACATTGGCTCACCCTGACTACCAGTAGTAATCATTACAATTTCATCATAATTGTAGCTATCTAAATCATCTAATTCTATTAACATCCCCTTAGGTACATTTAAATAACCAAGTTCCATTGCTGTATTAACTACATTGATCATACTTCTGCCATTGATACAAACTTTTTTGTTATATTTATAAGCTGCATCTAAAACTTGCTGTATTCTATGAACATTAGAAGCAAATGTCGCAATAATAATACGGCTTTTAGCTAGTCGGAATATTTCATCGATTGTATTACCAACAACCCTTTCAGACATAGTAAAACCTGGTCTTTCAGCATTAGTACAATCGGCAAATAGTGCTAATACACCTTTTCGACTAATTTCAGAAATCCTTTGAAAATCAGTTATTTGTCCATCGACAGGGGTTTGATCTATTTTAAAATCACCAGTATGCAAAATTGTTCCTACAGGAGTAGTTATTGCCATTCCTACAGAATCCGGGATACTATGGTTTACTCGGAAAAATTCAACTTTAAAGTTTTTCCCAATTTGTATGGTACTGTTCGGTTGTATTATATTTAAACTAACAGAATTTAAAATATTGTGTTCCCTTAATTTGTTTTCTAATAGACCTAATGTTAATTTTGTTCCGTAAACCGGTTTGTTTACATATTTTAAAATATATGGTAATCCACCAATATGATCTTCATGACCATGGGTTAATAAGATTGCCTTTACTTTATCTAAATTATCTGTTAAATAAGTAAAGTCCGGAATCACCAAATCAATTCCTAACATGTCTTCTTCAGGAAATTTTAGTCCTCCATCGATAACTAAAATTTCATCTTTGTATTCTACAACATACATGTTCTTACCTATTTCGCCGACCCCACCTAAGGAAATAAATTTTATTGTTTCTTCTTTTTGTGTGCGACGTCTTTTAGTACTTTTATTACCATTAACTTTATTACCATTTCCATTGCTGGTTTTATTATTTGTTTGTGAAGAATTATTGTTTGTCATTCTAAAAAAATTACACCTCCAAAATTTCTTTGTTATTAGTTTAACCCGAACACAACCAATTAAAGTTATTATACACTAATTGGATAAAAAAAACAATTAAAAATTAAAGCAGGAACTTAATCCTGCTTTAATTCTTTTAAAGTCTTTTTGATTAGGTCTACAGTGCTATCACTAGGTGAACATAGTGGTAGTCTACATTGACCTGCATTAAATCCTATCAAATTCATAGCTAATTTAACGGGGATAGGATTACTTTCTACAAATAAATTTTTAAAAATAGGCATTAATTTTAGATGGATCATTGTAGCTTTTTTTACATCACCCTTTGAAAAACTTTCTATCATTTCTTTAATTTCTTTACCTACAATATGACTAGCTACAGATACCACCCCAATTGCTCCAACAGAAAGCATTGGTAAGGTCAATGAATCATCTCCACTCAATACCTGGATTTCATCACCACAAAGTCTAACTATTTCACTAACCTGATTTAAGTCTCCTGAAGCCTCTTTAATAGCCACAATATTTTCTATCTTAGCTAATTCTTTTACCGTTTGGGGTAATAAATTACAGCCGGTTCTTGAAGGAACGTTGTATAGCATTATAGGTAGTGATGTGCTTTGGGCAATTTTTTCAAAATGCAAATATAATCCTTTTTGAGTTGGTTTATTGTAATAAGGTGTGACAACCATTATTCCATCTATGCCCTTTTTTTCAAATTCCTTAACAGTTTTTATAACTTCTTCTGTGTTATTCCCTCCAACACCTACTACTATTTTACATTGACCTTTTAATTCTTCCATTACCTCTTCTACAAGTTTAATTTTTTCCTCTAAAGTCAAGGTAGGAGATTCCCCTGTGGTACCAATTAAAACTAAACCATCATTTCCATTTTCCATTAAATGTCTAGCAATTTTTTTTGCCTCTTGATAATTAACCCTTCCTTTAGTATCAAAAGGAGTAACCATAGCTGTTAATAATCTACCAAAAATCATTTAATATCACCTCTTTTTTAAATTAAATGGTTATGCAATGCTTTAATACAATCAGTTGCATACTTACTTTCTACTAAGATGGAAATGTTGATATGGGAATCAGCAGTTTGAATAATGGGGACATTTAACTCTACTAAAGGTTGCAAAATTTTAGCCATTACTCCCGGCTTACCTTTCATAGCTACACCTACAACGGTTATTTTAGTGCAATTTTCCGTGTACTCAAAATCAACTTCTGCTGCCTTTAAAATTTGAATTACTGTTTCCGTTTCATTACCCTTTACTACAAAGGCTTTAGTATAAGGTGAAATAGAAATCAAATCTAGACTAATACCTTTTGCAGCTAATTTATCTAGAAGGTCATAATCTTTTTGCAGTTCATAGTTGTTAGTATTAATTTTAAAATGGGTTAGACCATCTATATTAGCAATACCAGTGATAATTCTAGAAAGTTCCCATTTATCTTTACTGCTTTGATCATGATGGGTAATTAATGTTCCAATGTGTTGTGATGCTAAAGATTTAATCCACAAATTGACATCATGTTGCATTGCAATTTCAACTGCCCGTGGATGAATAACTTTTGCGCCATCATGGGCTAAATTGAAAACTTCCTGATATGTTATTTCATTGATTATTTTTGCTTCTGGTACTACTCGGGGATCTGCTGTCATTATACCTTCTACATCAGTATAAATTTCTATATCTTTAGCATTCAAAGCTATGCCTAATGCTACAGCAGTAATATCACTACCTCCCCGTCCTAAAGTAGTAATTTCTCCTTCTTCTGTTATTCCCTGAAAACCAGTAGCTATTACTACTGAATATTCTTTAAAATAATTTTCTATTCGAGTAGTATCAATTTTCTTTATTTTAGCATCTGTAAAATTATCATCAGTAAATATTCCCATATTCCATCCTGTTACGATTTTAGCTTTGATACTAAACCTATCGAAATTGCTTCCCAAAATAGCTGCTGAAATAATTTCACCACAGGATAATAGAATATCTTGTTTATCTTTAGAAGTTTTCTTTTTATCAATTAACCCCAATAAGGTATCTGTTGCATAAGGAGCCCCTTTTCTTCCCATAGCTGAAACAACTACTAAAAATTTTGTCTGGGGATTTTGAGCTATTTGTGCAGCTATCTTTTTAACTATCATTTCCCTTTGTTCTGAGGTAGCTAAAGAGGTTCCACCAAATTTCTGAACAATAATCACGGCAAATCTCTCCTTTAGGGTTAAATTAAATTATTTTCTATTAGATAAAGTAAAATTTGAAGGCCATTATAAGCTGCACCTTTTCTAACGTTGTCAGCTACAATCCACATGTTTAATCCATGTTCTACTGAATTATCTCTACGGATTCGACCTACAAAAACTTCATTTTTTCCTGAAACATGTAAGGGGGTTGGGTAAACTTGGTTTTTAATATCATCCATTACAATAATGGACTGCTGTTTTTTAAGATATTCTTTAAATTCTTCTATGTTTATATCTTTATAGGTTTCTACATTAACAGATTCACTGTGACATCTAAAAACAGGTACCCTAACTGTAGTAACAGTAATAGGGAGCTCAGGAATGTTTAAAATTTTCCTAGTCTCATTTATCATTTTGTGTTCTTCTTTAGTGTAACCATCATCCTCAAATAAATCTATTTGAGGTAAGATATTATTAAACATCTGATAAAAGACTTTATCTGCTGCTACAGGTAAAACTTTAGGCTCATATGTTGTTCCTTTTCCATAAGCCAATATTTGATTATTTAATTCGTCTACACCCTTTTGACCTGCTCCAGAAACACTTTGATAGGTAGATACAACTACCCTTTTCAATCCATAAAGATCTTCAATGTGTTTTAAGATAACGGCCAATTGTATTGTTGAACAGTTAGGATTTGCTATGATTTTCCCTTTATATCGGTGTAATTCATAACCATTTACCTCAGGAACAATCAATGGAATATCTTTATCCATGCGAAAATAACTGCTGTTATCTATGACCATTGTATTTCCCTCGGCAAATAATGGTCCGTACTTTTTGCTTATTGAAGAACCAGCACAGAAAAATGCCACATCTATCTTTTCCTTTAAAGCTTCTTCTACAGTAATTAGTTTTATTTCTTCATCTTTAAACTGTACTTTTTGTCCTTTTGACCTTTCCGATGCTACTAAATAAAGATTAGCTACTATATCCCATTGGGCAAGGGAGTTTAAAAACTCCCTCCCAACTAATCCTGTAGCACCTACTATAGCAATATTATATTTTTTCATGTTATCACCTACTTATATTGAATTAATATTGGTTGTATTTGCTTTTTATTCAATGCAGCTATTATAGTTTCCTCTAACTTACTTAAATCTGCTACCATAGAGAAAGGTTTAGATTGTGGATCATCTTGACCAAAGGGAACAAAATAAATATTTTTTTGTGATAATAGTTTACCTAAGTTTACTGCGTTTTGACTTAAGGCATCATTAGTAGCAATTGCTAAAACAACAGGCTTATCATTTCGAAGATGGGCTTTAATAGCCATCATAGCTCCATTATCAGTAATGGAATTTGCCAGCTTTGCTAAAGTGTTTCCCGTACATGGTAGTACAATGAGAATATCTAAAAAGTTATTAGGCCCAATAGGTTCAGCTTCCACAATAGTCTGAATAACCTTTTTACCGGTTATTTCCTCTAGTTGTTTGATCCAATCTTCCCCTTTACCAAATTTGGTATCTGTTTTAATAGAGTTAGATATTACTGGAAATAGTTCATAGCCCTTATCTAATAATTTTATCAAAGGTTGTATTATTTTGGCAAGGGTACAATGGGAACCTGTTACAACGACACCAATTTTCAAATTATTATTTGTCATAGTTTTCCCCTCCCAAAAAATTAGAATATACATCGGCTAAGATTTTAGCAGCCGTTTTCGGGGCTACTATACCTGGTAAGCCCGGTGCTAACAAAGCCTTTATTCCCTTTTCTTTTGCATATTCAAAATCTACTCCCCCTGGAGCTGAAGCTATATCGATAATTACTTCACAGTTTAAACAAAGATCTAGTTTTTCTTTAGGGAGTACAAGACTAGGTGCTGTATTATAAATAAAGTCCATTTTGGGCAATGTTTTATCTAATTCTTCTGAAGTTACTGGAGTAAAACCCATTTCAAAGGCTCGAGCCAAATTGACTTTATTTCTAGCATATACATATACTTTACTATCTAGTCCTTTTAAGAGTCTAGCCAAAGTCATACCACATCTTCCTAAACCGATTACCAATGAATTGCTATTATGGATAGTTATTTCACTATTTTCCATAGCCATTTGTATAGCTCCCTCTGCTGAAGGAATGGAATTTAAAATAGCAAGTTCATCGTCTTCAGCTACTTCTAACAGATTAATTTGGTAAATATTGCAGTAATTTTTAAACCATTGTCTAGCAAATCCTATAATAATCAGTGAATTTGCAGGTAGAATTTTAAAAAAATCTTCATCTATTACAATTTCTTCAGAAGAATATTTACTTCTCACTCCACCCTTTACATTAGTCCCTGATAAAGGAAAAATTAGTACTGGATAATCATCTTTAAATAACTGGTCCTTTAATTTTATTAAATCAAATCTCTCATATCCTAATTTATCAAAACCCCAGAGGTTAATCTTAAACCCCTTTTCTTCTAGTATTTTTTTTAAATAAATGTCCCGATCATCTCCACCAATAATATGAAGAACTCTATACATAATTTTCACCTCCCCTTCCATCATATGATTTTTACCCAAAAAAGACACAAAAAAAACGCCATCAGGCGTTTTTACAGACTGAAAACAAACTATAGACAAAGTCATCATCAGCTGTGGTAATTAAACAAAGATACGATTAAGTTGAGGAGATAGATTTAAGAGCTGATTAGATAAAAGGAAGAAGGGGTGAGGAACAGGACGTTCCGAAAGCTCTATTGAGCCATGGACGGCGAATTAGAGCGGTACCCTTCTTCCTTTTAGATAGAAGCCTTAAATCTCGACGTAGAACTTTGTTAGAATGTTTAATTACTACAGCCTTTAAAAAATGACTTTGTCTACAAACTGTAAAAACGACATTAGGCGTTTTTAATGTACTTTTACTTCTTTAACATTATTTTCTCTCAATATTTTAATTACCTTATCTTTATCTTCTTCTGAACAATTGATTATTGTAATAAAATCCCCTGCATGTAATTGTTGTTCATAGTATTTAGAGTGTTCCTCAGGTATACCATAGTCCACTAACCCCCCTGCTACTCCCCCCGTCAAAGCACCTGTTAAAATCCCCGCTAAGGGTCCAGCGGCAATAATAGGTCCTGCACCTGGTATAATGAACAATCCTGCTCCTAAAGCTAAACCTGATAATCCACCTAAAGCACCGCCAATAATTGTTCCATCAGCTAAATTTTGGTCTTCATAAGATAGTTCCCTATATTGTCCCCCTTCCATTAGAGGTTCAATTCCATCATATGAATA
Source organism: Anaerobranca gottschalkii DSM 13577 (assembly GCF_900111575.1). Classification (NCBI taxonomy): domain Bacteria; kingdom Bacillati; phylum Bacillota; class Clostridia; order Eubacteriales; family Proteinivoracaceae; genus Anaerobranca; species Anaerobranca gottschalkii. Next base: position 49,452 of record NZ_FOIF01000007.1, read on the forward strand.
TTTAGATAAATATTCCATACCTTCAGCTCGATAATTACTATTATTTTCACCACGATATTGCTCTTCAACTTTATGTTTTGCTAAAATAGAAATTTCTCCTTTTATCCCTTTTTCCCTTAACTCTTTAACAGCTTTTTCAGCAGTATGATTATCTTTAAAAAAACCAACTATTTTTCTATCCATGGGAATCCTCCTTTGTTTTTTAATAGCATTCCCACGAATATTTAAAATTAAACAAGGATTAATCTGATTGAGTTATATCGATAATAATTGTATCTTCTCCAATTTTTTTAATGGATTTCCATGATATACTGCGAGTTTTTTCACTTCCCCATACCCCTTGAAACAAACCAATTCTCTCAGGAATTATTATTTCTAGGATTTGACCAGTTTCTAGATCGATGGATAAATCACAATTTCCCACCAGACCTAATTTTCTGCCATCTGAATAATTTATTATTTCTTTATTTTCTAATTCAGAAAATCTCATAATATATTATCCTCCCTTTTTATTAGTGAGGCGATAATACTCGTTAATCTTACAATCTAAGGCTTTGCTTATTCTTAAAATTTCTTGACTATTAAGTCCTTTATCTCTATTATTTTTCTCATATTCTGCTAGATTTTTTCTTAATGACTCAATTTCCTTTAACAAGTCATTTACTTTCTGAGAGTCCTGTATCACTTTGCCACCCCTTTCTGACTTTAATAATATAATTCTACCTTCCTATAATAAACTCCTTTAATTTTCCAGAAAATCTAGATCAATTTTTTTCTGTAATTTCTTGGCAAAGAAGTCAGGACATAATAATTCATCAATGGTGACTATTTCATACCCTTGTTCTTTTATACCTTTTATAATCAGTTTTAACCCCTCTGGTGTTTGTTCAGTATTATGCATTAAAATTATAGCTCCATTATGTAATTTACTTAGTACCCTTTGAGCCATTTTTTCCGGACCTGGTCTCATCCAATCTATTGTATCTAAACTCCACAAGACATTTATCATATTATCTTTAAAACTTTGTGTAAATATTTTTTCTTCTTTTTCACCATAAGGTGGACTAAAATATTTAGGTTTATACCCTGTAATATTAAAGATAATTGCATTAGTTTTTTGAATCTCTTCACTTATAGCTTCTGGGGTTAATTTACTCATGTAAGGATCAGAGTAACCATGATTTCCAAACTGATGACCTTTTTGATAAATCTCTAATACTAAATCAGGATATTTTTCAGCCCATTTACCTACTAAAAAGAAATTACCTTTTACTTCGTTATCCTCTAATATATCTAACATTTCCCTTAGATAATTATTAAACTCATTACCCCATGATACATTAATTACTAACGCCACTTGTTTTTTTATGGGATGACCTTGATATATTGGTATATTGCCAAAATCAGAAATTGTTTTTTCTGGTTTAATTATATCTATTACTGGCACTACTAATTGCCCTTTTTTAGCCTTAACAATTTTATTCTTTGTCTCTTCAATGTTTAAAACTGTACCATTTAAATGGGGTATCAAACTTTTTGTTTCTGGATCAATATAGGCATTTTGCGGTTCATTATAGAATTCATGGGCAATGGAATTTAAATATTTTTCCACATCATCCTTTTTTAATCCACCAAAATTAATAGTTCCCATTGTAACATTTGATTTAACGGTGGTAATAGAATTATGGATTTGATAACTTACAAAAATAACTAAACTTATGCTAGTTATTAATAATAATAGTGAAGTTAATAGTCTAGCTAAAGTAATTGATTTTATGTATACAGACATTTGTCCACCTCCCCATCTTTTTAGCAAGTACATTTTATCATCAATATATTATATTGTTCTTCGGGACAAATAGAATTTAATTTAGACAAAAAAATAAAGCATCATATGCCGATGCTCTATTTTTGCTCTCCTTCTCGCTCTTTTAGAACTGCTTTTCTCGAGAGATTAACTCTACCCTTTTCATCAATTTCAGTACACTTAACTTCAACTATATCCCCAACTTTTACTACATCTTCAGCCTTTGCTACCCTATCGATATCTAACTGGGAAATATGGATTAACCCTTCTTTACCAGGAATTACTTCGGCAAAAGCACCGAACTTTTCAATTCTAGTAATTTTAGCAAAGTAATTTTCCCCTACTACCACTTCTGCAGTGATATCTTTAATCATCTGTAATGCTTTTTCTCCTTGTTCCATATCTACAGTTGCAATAAAGATTTTTCCATCAGGCTCAATATCAATTTTTACACCAGTTTGATCAATAATTTTGTTAATTATCTTACCACCTGGACCAATAACATCCCTAATTTTATCAGGATTTATTTGATAAGAGATAATCTTAGGTGCATATGGCGAAAGTTGTTTTCTCGGCTCTGAAATTACTGCCAGCATTTTATCTAAAATATACAGATAACCCTGTTTACCTTTTTGGATAGCTTCTGCTAATATTTCTTTATTAATACCTTGAAGCTTTATATCCATCTGCAATGCTGTTATTCCATCTTTCGTTCCAGCCACTTTAAAGTCCATATCACCTAAAAAGTCTTCCATACCTTGGATATCAGTTAATATCTTATACTTACCTTCATGGTGAACTAGTCCCATGGCAACACCAGAGACAGGTTTTTTCAAAGGAACTCCAGCATCCATAAGTGATAAAGTACTAGCACAAACACTTCCCATAGAAGTAGAACCATTTGATTCTAAAACTTCTGAAACAAGTCTTATGGTGTACGGAAATTCTTCTTCTGATGGAATTAAAGGTTCTAAAGCCCTTTCTGCTAAAGCACCATGTCCTATTTCCCTTCTACCAGGACCTCTCATAAAGCCAGGTTCACCAACACTATATGGTGGAAAATTATAATGGTGGATATACCTTTTTGATTCTTCTAAACCAATACCGTCTAAAATTTGAACATCACCTAAAGGACCTAAAGTACAAACACTTAAAACTTGAGTTTGACCCCTAGTAAATAAACCTGATCCATGGGTCCTTGGTAAAATACCTACCTCGCAAGAAATTGGCCTAATTTCATCTGGTTTTCTTCCATCAGGTCTACTATCGTTTTCGACAATATCTCTTCTTACTTCTTCTTTAACTATATTATAGAGAATTTCTGCTATATCCTTTGTCTGTTCAGGATACTCTTCGATAAGTTTTTCCATAACCTCTAATTTAACTTTAGCAATATTATCTTCCCGTTCCTGTTTATCAAAGGTTTTAATAGCCTGTTTTAGAGGTTCGGTAGCCATTTCCCTCACTATTTTATCTAATTCTTCATCTACTTTATATAATTGGACTTCCATTTTTTCTTTGCCCACTTGAGCGACAATTTCTTCTTGGAACTCTACTATTTTCTTTATTTCTTCATGGGCTAACATTAAAGCATCAATAATGACATCTTCACTAACTTCATTAGCTCCTGCTTCTACCATCATAATTGCATCTTTTGTACCTGCTACAACTAAATGTAAATCACTTTTTTCCCTTTGCTCCAAAGAAGGATTAACAATTAATTGATCTCCAACTTTCCCTACTAAAACTGCACCTACAGGACCATTAAAGGGAATATCAGATATACATAATGCTAATGATGCTCCATTGATAGCAGCTATTTCCGGCAAGTTTTCTTGGTCTACTGACATTACTGTACAAACCACATGGACAGCATTTCTAAAACCCTCTGGAAATAATGGTCTTATTGGGCGATCAACTAAACGGGCAGCTAAAATTGCTTTTTCAGAAGGTCTACCTTCTCTTTTTATGAAGCCACCAGGTATTTTACCTACTGCATACAACCTTTCTTCATAATCAACAGTAAGTGGGAAAAAATCTACTCCTTCTTTGGCTTCTTTAGCTGCAGTGGCATTTACTAAAATTGTTGTTTCTCCATAGAAAATCATGGCAGAACCACCAGCTTGTTTTGAGAACTTACCTATATCAACAGTAAAATCTTTTCCTACAAAATTATAAGTAAATCTTTTATGTTCCAAATTTGTTTCCTCCTTTCAAATATATTTTTTCGTTTAATTTAATAAATATGTAATTAAAAATAAAGCGGGTTAACCCGCTTTATTTATCTTCTTAAGTTTAGTTCATCGATAAGAGTTCTGTAACGGTCAATATCTTTATTTTTTAAGTAATTTAAAAGTTTACGACGTTGACCAACCATTTTTAAAAGACCACGTCTAGAGTGGTGATCTTTTTTGTGTACTTTGAAATGTTCATTTAGATGATTGATTCTCTCTGTTAAAATAGCAATTTGAACTTCAGGAGAACCAGTATCTCCTTCATGTTTTTTGAACTTTTCAATAATTGATTGCTTATTGATAGACATCATTTCACCTCCTAAATTTTACTCCTCAAGCCATGAAGATCGTCGGTGAATCGATAAACATAGCATGAGGTCACCATAAAGATATTACCATATTAACAGTTAAATGTAAAGTTTTATATTGTAATAATTTGTCTTTTAGCTTCTAAAATGTCTTTTTTCACTTGTTTTGTCAGGCTTTCTATATTAGCAAATTTTTTTTCAGGGCGAATAAATTTTATTAACTCAATGGTTATTTTTTGACCGTAAATATTTTGATTAAAATCAAATAAATGTACCTCTACATTAAACTTATTTTTCCCTAAAGTAGGTTTTAAGCCTAAATTTGCTACCCCAAATGTTTTGATGTCACCGATATACCCTTTAACTAAATAGACTCCTCTAGCTGGTTTTACAACATTAACAGGAAAGTTAATATTAGCAGTTGGAAAACCTAGTTTATTACCTATACCCATACCAGTAGTAACATGCCCAGAAATTTTAGGGTATTTACCAGCTAATTTTTTATACAACTGTACATCCCCTAAAAGTAGACAATTACGTAAAACAGTAGAATGTACTACTATATTTTCAACGGTAATAGGCTCAATTACTTCTGTTTCAAATTCATTATACTTTTGAAGTAATTGAATATTCCCTTGACCTTTATTGCCAAAGGTAAAATCATAGCCAATAATTACTTTAGAAGATTTTAGTTTGTTAATAAGTACCTCTTTAACAAAATCATCAGGGTTAGATTCAGCAAATTGTTTAGTAAAAGGTTGTATAATTAAATAATCAATTCCCGTTTCTTTAAAATATTCCACCTTTTGTTCTAAGGTATTAATGATTTTAAAATCCCTATTAAATAAGCTTTGGGGATGGGGATAAAATGTTAAAACCACTGATCTTTTATTTTCTTTTTTACTTTCATTTATTACTTTATCAATAATAAATCTATGACCAACATGTAATCCATCAAAATTTCCGATAGTTACTATAGAACTTTGCAAATTATCAGGTAAATTATTAAAACCAAAAATTAGTTTCATAATCATCTCCTTAATTAAAAACTTTATGGGGTTTTAACATTCCATTTACATTTTTACAAATAGCTATAAAATTGTTAGCTTCATCATATACCCTAACTTCTGATGAATAGAGATTTTCAGTTTTAATACATAACCCATTAGCTATTTTTGTTGCTATATATTTAGGAACAACTACCTTATCAAGGTGAGTCAAAACTAAGTCCATAGGCTGTAGATGATTAAGATAGTTTTCTTCAGTTATTTGATGGAGAAAAAGGGCATTTGTTAAATTAAAAGGACCTACAGCGGTTCTTATAAGATAGGACATTAAAGCCCCTGTTCCCAGCTTTTCTCCAATATCTTGACACAAAGTTCTAATATAGGTACCTTTAGAGCAATGGATATCAATATACCCTTTATTTGAAGTTAAAGGAAAACCTTCTACTAATTTTAATGAATAAATTGTAACTTCTCGACTAGGAATTTCAACTTCCAATCCTTCTCTATAGTACTCATATAGTTTTTTCCCTTTAACTTTAATTGCCGATGCTTTAGGAGGTACTTGAGTTATAGTACCTGTCAATTCTTTAAGCACACTTTTAAGTTCCTCTTCATCAATTTTAGGATTTTGCTCCAATACCCGTATTTCACCATCTAAATCTCCAGTATCTGATACTAAACCAAAGGTAATTTCAGCACGATAACTCTTAGTTAAATCTGTAACATATTCACTAACTCTAGTAGCTTTACCAATAGAAATTGGCAAAATCCCTGTAGCCATAGGATCTAAAGTACCAGTATGCCCTACCTTTTTTAACTTTAATTTTTTTCTTATATAAGCAACTACCTGATGAGATGTCATATTTGCTGGTTTTAAAACATTTAGTATTCCATTTGCCATATAATAATCCACCTTCATTTTAATACTAAACCCTTATAGATTTTTAGAGATTTTATTGATTAATTTGGGGATAATTTTTTCTGGATGTTCTAAAGTACTAAAACCAGCAGCTTTTTTGTGCCCTCCACCACCGTATTCCCTACACAACTGACCAACATCAAACTTTGACGCTGATCTAAAACTAAACTTGAATTGACCTTTTTCTTCTTTTACTAAGATAGCAACAGCAGTACCTTCAATATTTCTTAGATAGTCTATCAAACCATCAATTTCGCTGTAGTCCTTTAGTTCAAAACGTTGCAAATCTCTTTCACTGATGTAAAGATAAGAAATTGTTCCATCATTAAACTGTTTGATATTTTGGAATGCAAAGCTGAGGAATTTTAAGTATTCATAACTCTTTTTCTCTAAGTTAATTTTAAAGTCAACAGGTGAAGTGCCACACCTTAATAATTCACTGACTATTTCATGGGTTAATGGAGAAGTGTTATCATAACCAAAGGCCCCTGAATCAGTATATATTCCTAAATAAAGGGGATCGGCAATTTCTTTGGGAATTTCTTCTAATAATTCTTTAACTATAAAGTAAACTAATTCTGCTGTAGCTATTTTTTCACTATCGCAAAAATTATAATCACCGAAATTAGTATTAAAAGGATGGTGATCTATATTTATTATTTTGGAAAAGCTTTTATATTGAATTTCCTGAACAATTAATCGTTTTTCATCACTACAATCTAATACTATTAATATATCATTAAAATCTGTAGGAATATCGATAATTATTTCTTCAATAGATTGTATAAAATTAAAAAGGGTAGGTATTGGGTCAGAACTATACATCCTGACCCTTTTTCCTAAGAGTTTTAAGGTTAAACCTAATGCCAAAATTGAACCTACGCTATCTCCATCGGGACCATTATGGGCTACTAAGCTAAATCCATCATTTTCTTTTAAAAATTCTGCTATTTCTTTAGCTTTATTATTCATTTTCCTCTTTTTTTAAATCTTTTAGTATTTGGGCGATCTTCGCTCCATGTTCAAATGATTCATCAAATTTAAAATGTAATTCAGGGGTATATCTGATGGTTAGCCTTTTACCCAACTCTGTTCTAATAAATCCTTTTGCCCGTTCTAGTCCTTCAAATCCTTCTTTACGAGTCTTTTCATCTCCCCAAAAACTTAAATAGATTGTACAGTGTTTTAAGTCTTTAGTAAGTTCAACAGAAGTAATCGTTAGAAAACCTATCCGGGGATCTTTTATATTTTTCCTGATAATGTCGTTGATTTCGTATTTAATATTTTCTGCTAATCTTACAGTTCTTTGTGACATAATTATCACCCCTTATTCCCTGTCCATTTCTTTCATAGTGAAACATTCTATGATGTCTCCTTCTTTAACATCATTAAATTTTTCTAATACAATACCACATTCAAATCCCTGTTGAACTTCTTTAACATCATCTTTAAATCTCTTTAAAGTGCTAAAGCTTCCCTCATAAATTACAACACCATCACGGATTAATCTAGCCTTTGCATTTCTATTGATAACACCATTGGTAACGTAACATCCTGCAATATTACCTATTTTAGATGCTCTAAAAATTTGCCTTATTTCAGCTGAACCTAACACCACTTCTTCTAATTTAGGTGTTAGCATACCTTTAATAGCTGCTTCAACATCTTCAATAGCATTATAGATAATTCTATATAACCTAATATCAACCTTTAGCTCATCATTTAATTTTTTGGCATTTTGGTCAGGTCTCACATTAAATCCAATAATTATTGCCCCCGATGCCGAAGCTAAGGTTACATCATTTTCGTTTATTGCACCTACTGCACTATGGATTACTTTTACTCTAACTTCTTCATTAGATAACCGTTCAAGAGAATGTTTTAAAGCTTCTACAGAACCTTGTACATCTGCTTTTAAAATAATATTTAATTCCTTTAACTCACCTTCTTTAATTGACTGGAATAACTCATCAAGGGTAACAGGAGTATTCTTTTTAAGGGCTTCTTCTTTGCTTTTTTGTAGGTTCTTTTCAGCAATAGTTCTAGCTAATTTATCATCTTTTACTACTCTAAATATTTCTCCCGCTACAGGTACCTCTGATAAACCTAATATCTCTACAGGAGTTGATGGACCAGCCTTTTTAATCTGTTTACCTTGATCATTAATCATCGCCCTTACTTTACCGTAAGCTGTACCACAAACCACAGAATCGCCAATTTTTAATGTTCCCCTTTGTACTAAAACAGTTGCCACAGGCCCCCTACCCTTATCTAGCTTTGATTCGATAACTGTTCCGCTAGCTAGGGCATCAGGATTAGCCTTTAATTCTTGAACTTCAGCTACTAATAAAATTATTTCAAGGAGGTTATCGATACCTTCACCTTTTAAAGCAGAGATTGGAACAAAGATGGTATCTCCACCCCATTCTTCTGGTACTAGACCATAATTAACTAACTCTTGTTTAACTCTATCGGGATTAGCAGTTGGTTTGTCCATTTTATTAATAGCAACTACTATTGGTACATTTGCTGCTTTAGCATGATTTAAAGCTTCTACCGTTTGGGGCATAACTCCGTCATCGGCAGCTACTACTAGAATAGCTATATCTGTTACCTTTGCACCCCTTGCCCTCATGGCAGTGAAAGCAGCGTGACCGGGTGTATCTATAAAAGTAATTTTTTTGCCATTAACATTTACTTGATAGGCCCCAATATGCTGGGTTATTCCGCCAGCTTCTCCCTTTGTTACATTGGTATGGCGTATTGTATCTAAAAGGGTTGTTTTACCATGGTCAACGTGTCCTAATACAGTTACAACGGGATGTCTTTCTTTTAAATCCTTTGGATCATCTTGTTCTATAAATTGGAATTCATCTTCCTCTTCTTCTTTTTCTAGTGCAATTTCATAGCCAAATTCAAGGGCAATCAATTCAGCTGTTTCCAATTCAATTGTCTGATTTACACCAGCCATTATTCCAAGTCCCATTAATTTTTTTATTATATTGGCAGGACTTTCCCCTAATTTTTTTGCTAATTCGCCAACTGAAATCTGTTCTTCTGTCAATTTGATTATTTTACTCATAGAATCATCCTTTTCTACTCTAGCTTCTTTTTCTGCTAAATTTTTATTTTTCTTCTTTTTATCTTTCTTAGATTTTTTATTTTTCTTTTTAGAATTTCCTTCAATATCTTCACTAATATCTATGATATCATTATTAACTTCAATAATTTCCTCTATTGGTTGCTCTTTAGGATTGAAGTAATTATATATCTTTTCAAAATCATCATCATTAATGGAACTCATATGGTTTTTTACTGAAATATTTAATTCTTCCATTTTTTTGATGAGTTCTTTACTTGTGATATTTAAATCCTTAGCTAATTCATAAACTCTAAATTTACTCATAGTTTATACCCCCATTTTACCTATAATATTTCACCTTCCCACTTTTTTAAGATAGTTGTTGCAAAGTTCTGGTCATTAATAGAAATTACAGCCCTTAATTCTTTGCCAATATAATGTCCCAATGTCGCTTTTTCTGCAAATTTAATCATGGGAATCCTTTTATACTTACATTTATTTATAATTTTTTCGATACTGTTATCACTTATATCATTAGCGATAATTACTAATTTTGCATTGTTTTTTTCTATAGCTTTTAAAACGGCTACTGTACCTGAACTTAATTTTCTCGCCCTTTGTGCTAAACCCAATAAACTAGCTATGTAATTGTTGTTCGAGCCGTTCATAAATTTCTGCAGGTACAGCTGCCTTTAATGATTTTTCTAAACGTTTAGATTTAAAAGCTATTTTAAAACATTCTACCTTAGGACAAATATAAGCTCCCCTTCCAGCTAGTTTCCCAGTTGGGTCAATAGTAATGTCTCCTTCTTTTGTCCTAACAACCCTAATCATTTCTTTTTTGAGCTTCATCTCTTGACAACCTACACACATTCTCTCTGGTTTCTTTTTTACTTTCATTGAACCACCTACTCATTCTTAGATTGGGTTTCACTTTTAATATCTATCTTCCAGCCCGTTAATTTTGCAGCGAGACGTGCATTTTGTCCTTCTTTACCTATAGCCAGGGATAATTGATTATCTGGTACTATAACTTTAGCAATTTTTTCATCTAAATTTACATCTACAGAAATAACTTTTGCAGGGCTTAAAGCTTGAGATATAAATTCTTTTGGGTCTTCACTCCAATTTACTATATCTATTTTTTCACCCCTTAATTCATTTACAATAGCTTGCACCCTCATTCCTTTTGGTCCAACACATGCACCTATTGGATCAACTTCAGGATCCTTTGAATAGACTGCAATTTTTGAACGATAACCAGCTTCCCTGGAAACTGATTTTATTTGGACAATACCATCAAATATTTCTGGTACTTCCAACTCAAATAAACGTTTTATCATACCTGGATGACTCCGTGAAACAAAGATTTGAGGTCCTTTAGAGGTATTTTTTACTTCTAATACATAAGTTTTTAACCTATCCCCTTGTTTATATTCTTCATTAGGGGTTTGTTCTGTAGGTGGCAAAATAGCCTCAGTTTTACCTAAATCTATATAAATATTTTTATTTTCCATCCTCTGTACTATCCCAGAAATTATATCATGTTCACGATTTATAAACTCTTTATAGACAACATTTCGTTCCGCTTCCCTAAGTCTTTGAACTACTACACCTTTTGCAGTTTGTGCTGCTATTCTCCCGAACTTTTTAGGTGTAACTTCTACTGTTACTTTATCACCCACTGTAATTGCCGGGTTAATCTTTAAAGCATCATCTAGAGAAATTTCAAGTCGGGGATCTTGTACATTAGTTACCACTTTTTTTACTGCAAATAACTTAACTATTCCTTTTTCCTTATCTATTTCTACATGTACATTTTCCGCTGTGGCATTATCTTTTTTATAACCAGCGATTAAAGCTGCTTCTAAAGCTTCATACATTATATCTTCATCAACACCTTTTGATTTCACTATTTCCCTCAAAGCTTCTAAAAACTCTACACTGTCCATTAGGACACCTCCCTTAAAATTTTATTGACAATTTAACATTTGCTACACTTTCGTATGGTAATTCTATTAACTTATCGGTATCTTCATCTATCAGTTTTAATATACCATCTTCTAATCCTTCTAATATTCCAATAAATACCTTTTTCCCGTTGATTTTTGCATATGTATTAACTCTAATTAAATGACCTTTAAATCGGGAAAAATCTTCTGGTTTTTTAAGGGGTCTTTCTACCCCAGGAGAAGAAACCTCCAAAAAGTATTGTTGTTCTATGGGATCTAATTCATCAAGGTAGGCTGATAATTTATTGTTAACGATGGCACAATCTTCTGTATCAACTAAGCCATCCATTTTATCTATAAAGACCCTTAAAAACCAAACACCTCCCTCTTTATTGAATTGGACATCTACTAATTCTAAACCAGACTCCTTTGCAAATTTTTCAGCCATCAAAGCTATTTTTTCTAGATGTTCTTTTTTCAAAATTTTGTTCACCTCTTTATTTATCTACATTTTAAAATTTCTATGGAAACACATATAGAATGTGTTTATTAAGAAAGAGTGGGTTGCCCCACTCATAAATACTGTGTCTAATCGCTAAGAAAATTGTACCACTTTACATAACATTTTGCAACCTTAAAAAAGGGAAAGTTGATTTGTTTCCGGTAATCCATCAAGACATCCTAATTTAGCCATTGCCTCTAATACAGTTTTCGAAACCCCTGTTCTTAATCGTAAATCTTCTATAGATAAAAACTCTCCATTTTCCCTTGCCTCTACAATGCTTTTTGCAGCATTTTTACCTAGGCCAGCAATAGCAGTAAATGGAGGAATTAAGCCATTGTCCTTAATCAAGAAATTAGTATGATGGGAAGTATATAAATCTACATTATGAAAAACAAAACCCCGTAATAACATTTCAAAGATGATTTCTAAAATATTTAAGGCATTTTTTTCTTTTTGAGTTAAGTTATTACCTTTTTCATTTAAGTTTCTTATTTGTTCCCTTACACCTTTTTCTCCCTTACAAACCATATCTATATTAAAATCATCTGCCCTTACTGAAAAATATGCAGCATAAAAAGCAAGGGGATATTTTACTTTGAAATAAGCTATTCTAAAAGCCATAGTAACATAAGCTACAGCGTGGGCCTTAGGGAACATGTATTTAATTTTTTGACAAGATTCAATATACCAGTCTGGAACATTATTTTTTTTCATAATTTCTATATGTTCTGGAGTAAGACCTTTCCCTTTTCTGACATTTTCCATGATCTTAAAGGCTTGAGATGGTTCTAACCCTTTATAAATCAAATAAACCATTATATCATCCCTTGTGGAAATAACCTCAGAAAGGGTGGCAATATTATTTTTAACTAATTCTTGAGCATTATTCAACCAAACATCAGTACCGTGGGAAAGCCCACTTATTCGCACTAATTCAGAGAAAGTTGTAGGCTTAGTATCTTCTAGCATCTGTCTTACAAACTTAGTACCAAATTCAGGTATTCCCAAAGTTGCTACCTTAGAGCCTAACTGTTCTTCCGTTAAACCAATAGCTTTCGTAGATGAAAAGATTGACATAGTTTCTTTGTCATCAAGGGGGATAGTTCTACTGTTTACCCCTGTAAGGTCTTCAAGCATTCTAATGACAGTAGGATCATCATGACCTAGTATATCTAACTTTAACAGCCTACTACTTATGGCATTATAATCAAAATGGGTAGTAATAGTACCTGATTCCCTATCATCTGCAGGATACTGTATTGGACAGAAATCATAAACTTCTTTGTAATCCGGTACAACCATTAATCCACCTGGATGTTGACCTGTTGTTCTCTTAATACCTGTACATCCCATAACCATGCGGTTAATTTCAGCGGTCCGCTTTCTCATATTTCTTTCTGAAAAATACTTTTGTACAAAACCATAGGCTGTCTTTTCTGCTATTGTACCTATTGTACCTGCTCTAAATACATAATCCTTCCCAAACAATTCTTCTGTATATTTATGGGCTTTAGGCTGATAATCCCCAGAAAAGTTTAAATCTATATCAGGAACTTTATCACCATTAAATCCTAGAAAGGTTTCAAAGGGTATATCATGACCATCTTTTTTTAGTTTTTCTCCACATTTAGGACAGTTTTTATCAGGCAAGTCTACTCCTGAAGCCACCGAACCATCTTCTATAAACTCTGAATATTTACAATTAGAGCATAGATAATGGGGTGGTAGAGGATTAACTTCTGTTATATCACAAAAAGTTGCAACTAAAGATGAACCAACCGAACCCCTAGAACCGACCAAATAACCATCTGCTAAGGATTTAGTAACAAGTTTATGTGAAATGTAATAAATTACGCCAAAACCGTTTGTAATAATTGAGTTAAGTTCTTTATCTAAACGGTCTTGTACCGTTTTAGGTAAAGGATTGCCGTATAAACTTTCACTTCTTTCTTTACACATCTTTTTAATCATTTCATCGGCATTTTCTATTTTAGGGGTATATAGTTCATCGGGTATTGGTTTGATTTTTTCCACCTGATCAGCAATTTTTTTAGGATTATTGATTACAACATCTAATCTCTGCCCTTTTGGTAAATATTCAAAATCCTTTAACATTTCCTCCGTTGTTTTGTAGTATAACGGGGGTTGATGTTCAGCATCAGTAAATCCTTTACTAGCCATGAGTATTTCTCTAAATATTCCATCATGCTTTTCTAAAAAATGAACATCACCGGTTGCTACCACATACTTTTGCAATTTTTCTCCAATTGCTATAATCTGTTTATTTATCTCTATCAAATCCCTTTTATCATGTAAGACACCTGAGCGAAGCAAAAATTCATTATTATCACAAGGCTGAATTTCTAAATAATCATAAAATTTTGCCCTTTCCTCTATTTCATTTAAAGGTTTGTTTTGTAAAAACATTTGAAAGATCTCTCCAGCTTCACAGGCAGACCCAATAATCAAACCTTCCCGGAAGTTTTGAACAATAGATTTAGGTATTTTAGGTTGTCTATAAAAATATTTAATATGGGATAATGAAATCAATTTATATAAATTTTTAAGTCCTGTTTGATTCTTAGCTAATATAATACAGTGATAACTTTCTTGGTTTTTTATCTGACCTTCTACTGGAATTTTAGTTAAAGATTGAACCGTTGAACATCCTAATTTTTTACATTCCAATAAGAGTTTAAGAAAAATTTGCGCTGTAGCTGTACAATCATCAACTGCTCTATGATGATTTTCCAAGGGAACATTATAATACTCTGTCAGTGTTTTTAGTTTATGATTTTTTAAATTAGGGAGTATTGCACGACTTAAAGAAAGGGTATCTATTACAGTAAACTTACCTTTAAGATTTAATTTATTTGACCAAGTGGTCAAAAAACCATAATCAAAATTAGCATTATGGGCAACTAAGATTGCATCATTACAAAATTCCATAAATTGGGGTAAAATTTCCTCAATATTAGGTGCTTGTTGTACATCTGAATTCCGTATTCCTGTAATCTGGGTTATTTTTTCCGGAATTTCCTTTTTAGGCTTAATTAATGAAGAAAATTGTCCTATTATTTCTCCATTTTTTACTTTAACTGCTCCAATTTCTATAATTTCCTCTATCTTATTATCTAAACCGGTAGTTTCGAAATCAAAAACAACATAAGTTCCCTCATCTAAAAGGATATCTTGGGGATTGATAACAATCTTATTATCAGCATCATCTACTAAATAAGCTTCCACACCGTAAATTACTTTAACTCCATACTGCTCACCTGCATCATAGGCCTCTGGAAAAGCCTGAACTACTCCATGGTCAGTGATAGCTATTGCTTCATGCCCCCATTCCTTAGCCCTTTTAATTAAATCTTTGGCAGAACAAGTAGCATCCATAGCACTCATCTTGGTGTGGGCATGTAATTCTATCCGTTTATTCTCCGAATTATCAGTTCTTTTAAAGGGTTGATATATGTTAATATCCCGTGGAAGCATTGTCAATTCTTGAGTAAATTTATCATATTGTATATTGCCATACACAGTGATAAAACTACCTTTTTTTAGCGAAGTAAACTCTTCACCTTCATCAAGGAAAAATTTACAGGTAATTGAATCTGTATAGTCAGTAATATCAAAAGTAATAAGGGTTCTACCTGTTCTTAATACCTTCTCCTCATAAGATAATATCTCTCCACTTATAGCTATGTTTTTATCTTCCTCAATAATATTTATAATAGGGGTAGGTTCTTTTTTAATAACTTTTCCCCTAAGCACAGTATTTACCTGTTGCTCTTCCCTTGCCTTCTCCTTTGTTACTGTAGGTAAGTTTTTTAATACTTCTAATGTATATTTTTTTTCTCCCTCTTTATCCCTAATTTTCTTTATTGAACTCTCATCTAACATAAAAAATATTTTTGCATTTAATTTCCAATTATCCCAAATGAACTTTTCCAACCACTTATTGATATTTTTTAATTGAATGTAATAAAACTGCAAAGGATTATTGATGTGGATACTTATATTATCATTATCAACAGTTACTTTCCAATCCTTTAGTGAGCCTTGTAAGCCTGGAAATTCAGTAGCTAAACTTTTTTTAATAAAGGACAAATTAATATTAATAATTTCTTGTAATTGTAAGCTTGTCCCATAATTTAAAATACAAAAATCTAATTCTTTAAGCTCTGGAACCCTATTTAGAATCTGTTTCTTTAGATTTTCTAAACCCTGAATAGAGTTTTTATCAGCGGTGATATAAATAACCCATCCTTTTCGATGGGTAGAAACAGTTATCTTTTCTATTTTAATATTATTATTTTCCAGAAGCTCATTTAACATATAAATCACCTGCTAATCTTCATATTCTATGTTAATAACCCCTTCAATTTTGATAAGCTCTTCTATGACTTGTTGTTCCTTTAATTTAACTGGCAATTTCAGTTGTAAAATAATTTGCATTTTTGAGTCATAGGGTTCTAAAATTATATTTTTAATATCCACATTCAATTTTCCTAGTGTAGTTCCAATAATTCCTAACATTCCAGGTTTATCTATCACTAATATTTTAATTGAAAGGTTTTGTTTAGTAAATACAATTTTTTTCTCCCACTTATTAAATAAATGTAAAACAACTATAGTTAATAATGTTGCCACAATAGCTATATAGTAATGGCCAAAACCAATTGCTAGTCCTACACCAGCTATATTCCATAAACTAGCAGCAGTAGTTAATCCCTTTATGTTTACTCCTTCCCTTAAAATAGTCCCTGCTCCTAAAAATCCTATCCCACTGACTATTTGAGCTGCAATTCTTGTAGGATCACCACTATAACTTAAATTTGTGAATGTCTTCCAAGATACAATGGTAATTAAAGTAGAACCAATACATACTAAGGCATGGGTCCTTAATCCAGCAGGATGATTATTAGCCTCCCTCTCTAAACCAACAATACTACCTAAAATAATAGCTAACAATAAAGAACCTAGTAACTGAAAATATTCCATATTCATTTCCCCTAACTTGGATTTTTAAATAAATAATTGACTATCTCCCAGTACATTTTTAGTCTAGCCATAAATCCTTTAACAAATCCTAATTTTTCTTCTTTCATCACATGACTCATATCTGGCAAAGGCACTATTTCGATGTTTATATTTTCTTTTTCCACCAACCTGGTAAGGGCTAACTCCACGCCAAACCTACTAACTTCTAAATCTGACATAGAGTTTAATAACTCCCTTTTTATAGCCCTTTGACCAGAAAGATAAGGAGCAAATTTTTGTGCTAAATCTGTAGTTTTTCGCCCATTTGTAAATACACCTAATGACATAGGTACTCTCCCTGATTTAACAGGTTCTATTAAATTTTTAATATGGTATGGGGTAAGACCGATTAAATCTGCATCTAAAAAGAGAATAATCTCCCCTTCGGACTCTTCTAAGCCTGCTTTCATGGCCCCACCCTTACCCCTGTTTTCTTTTAAATCTACTACTTTTACACCTTTGCTTAATGCAACATCAACTGTTTTATCAATAGAACCATCACTTACAACTATAATTTCATCAATTATTTCTACCTCTTTTACTACATCTAATATATTTCCTATAGTTTTTTCTTCGTTATATGCTGGAATAATGCAAGTAATGGTCATTTGATTTACCCCCTAACAGGTTAGTGAATAAAAACTTTTTACCTCTTCAATAATATCTTCTATATTAACTAATTTAGTTTCTTTTCCGATGCGGAATTTTAATTCTACCTGTCCTTCTGATATTTTTTTACCAACGACAATTTTTAAAGGTATTCCTATTAAATCAATATCTTTAAATTTTACTCCTACCCTTTCATCCCTATCGTCTAATAAAACATCAATATTATTATTTTTCAAGTCTTCATAGATCTTTTGAGCTAAATCCGCTTGTTCTTCATCTTTAATATTAACTGGTATAACAGCGACTTCAAATGGTGCTAGGTGTTTTGGCCAGCAAATACCATCTTCATCGTTATTTTGTTCTATTATTGCCGCTAAAGTTCTGGTTATACCTATTCCATAACATCCCATAACCATCGGTTGTTCTTTACCATTTTTATCTAAATAAGTAGCTTTAAGGAGTTTTGAATATTTAGTTCCTAATTTAAAAATATGTCCTACCTCTATACCTTTAGAACTAGATAATTTATTTCCACATTTAATACAACTATCTCCTTCTTCAGCATTTTTTATATCCCCATAGATATTAACATTGAACTCATTTAAATTAACATTGATAATATGATAATCTTCTTCATTTGCTCCAACAACAAAATTTGTCATAGTTTTAACTTCATTATCAGCGACAATAAAAACTTCTTTATCTATACCTATTGGTCCTGAAAAACCTGGCTTACATTTTGTAACCCTATAAATTTCTTCCTCACTAGCTAAATTTATTTCTTTAATACCTAGTAATTTTTTTAATTTAATCTCATTTACTTCTCTATCGCCAGGCAATAAACACATAAAGGTTCTAGACTTTTCATCGGTGTAAAATACTGCCTTTAAAATTTTTGAGCTTTCTATTGATAAAAATTGGGCTAAATCATCTATTGTTTTAATATTTGGAGTATGAACCTTCTCTTTTTTCTTTATAGTTTGGCTTTCAAACTCTCTATCAACGGCTTGAGCTTTCTCTACATTGGCAGAATAGCCACAGGAGTCACAAAAAATTAAAGAATCTTCTCCTACTTCACTAATTACCATAAATTCATGGGATGAACTTCCCCCGATATTACCGGTATCAGCTTCCACTACTTGATATTTTAAATTACATCTATCGAAAATCCGTCTATATGCTTTATACATTTCTTCATAACTTTTATTTAATCCTTCCTCATCTACATCAAAACTATATGCATCTTTCATAATAAATTCTCTACTTCTAATTACACCAAATCTAGGCCTTTTTTCATCTCTATATTTTGTTTGAATTTGGAATAAATTAAGTGGAAGTTGACGGTAGGAACTTATATTATTCCTAATTAAATCAGTAAAAATTTCTTCATGGGTTGGACCTAAACAAAAGTCTCTGCCATGTCTATCTTGTAACCTAAACATTTCCGCACCATATTCATACCACCTATGGGATTCTTGCCATAACTCTGCATTTTGTAGGGCGGAAGCTAAAATTTCAACTGCTCCACTTCTTTCCATCTCTTCCCTTACTATATTTTCAATTTTTTTGAGGACTTTAAATCCTAAAGGTAAATATGTATAAATCCCAGCTGCTTGTTTTCTAATTAAACCAGCCCTTAACATAAGCTGATGACTAATAGTTTCTGCATCAGAAGAAACTTCCCTTAACGTAGGCATGAAATATTTACTTGTTTTCATTTAATTAACCTCCTATATTTTAGTATTACAAAAAAATAAACCCTCATCCATAATTTGGGACGAAGATTTCCTTTCCGCGGTACCACCCATATTGATATCATATAGATATCCCCTCTTATGGCTATAAAGGTGCCACCTTTCAACTCCAAAAGTGGGTTTCAACAAGTGGTAGGCAAAGTTCTCAATCACCCTTTGCTCCCTGTACTACCTTAACTTGTTTACTTGGCTTTCTTCTTCGTTGAATAACTGAATTTATCCGTTTTTTAGTATTATATTTAATCAATATTAACTTGTCAAGTTACATCACAATTTACGATAGTGTCAATATACTGTAGGAAAAAATTTTATGGATTACCCCCTGTTTGTTAACTACTTTCAAAAATAGTTCCCGAGTTTTTCACCAAAAAACTAAATAACAAATCAAAAAACCTTGTAATACCAGTAAATACAAGGATATTTTTTTGTCAAATTTTAAACTTTTTCTTGTAATTCTATGTAATTCTATGATATAATAGTAATGGGTGATAATTATGTTCTTAAAAAAAGATAAAAGACCAAATGGCAGAATTTATTTGTCGATTGTTGAAAGTTATAGAGATCCTCAAACTAAAAAACCTAAGCAAAGAAAGGTAAAGAGTTTAGGCTTTTTGGATGAATT
>NZ_FOIF01000008.1 GCF_900111575.1 Anaerobranca gottschalkii DSM 13577
CCTATAAATACAATGGTGGCGATATTTATGAGTTAGTATTAAAAAACAAGAAAAAAGAAAAAGTGAAGTTGCCTGAAAAGTATATAAAAGAAATTAGAAAAAATCTAAAAAAGAATATAACAGATATAAATGCTGATATCCCTGTAATAAAATATGGCAAAAGAAATGGTTCATATTTTGCTGTAAATGCCTTGAGATATGCTTGGTAGATGTTTATTTTAGAATAAATGAAATATGTTTATATACCGATAAAATTACATGTGATAAAAATCACAATCTATTAAGAAAGGTATTTTTTGAACTATTTTTGAAAGTAGTTAACAAACAGGGGGTAATCCATAAAATTTTTTCCTACAGTATATTGACACTATCTTTTTCAATATTTTTTAACTCATTTAATGCAATTTCGTGTATAATATTATTCATAGGGATTCGCCTCCTTGGTTAATTTGTTTTTTGCCAATTTCTATTTTACCAGAGGCGTAATCCCTTTTAAATTTTTATTATCAAATTTTCCTACAATAATTTTACACTATGACAATTTACTATTACTGACTTAATCAAAATTGATTATTTGGAGTAATGTATTTATAGCTTCTTCTTCAGGTACAGTCCTTATAACTTCTCCTTTTTTAAAAATTATTGTTTTTCCTTTCCCTCCAGCTAATCCATAATCTGCTTCTTTTGCTTCACCAGGTCCATTGACAACACAACCCATAACAGCTATTTTTATAGGTTTTCTTAGATTAGCTACTCTTTTTTCTACTTCCTTTGCTAAAGCCTCTAAGTTGACATCACATCTTCCACAAGTTGGACAAGAAATAATTTCAGGTCTTTCCCAAAGGGTAGGTAGTTTTAAAGCTCTTAAAATATTATATGCAACAGCTACTTCTTCAATAGGATCCCCTGTTAGTGAAACTCTAATAGTATCACCAATTCCATTAAATAGCAGGATACCTAAACCAACGGAAGATTTAATTGCCCCTACTTTCTTTAACCCTGCTTCAGTGATTCCTATATGTAAAGGGTAGTCTACTTTTTCTGATAGTAATGTATAAGCTTGAACTGTATCTAGCACATCGGAAGATTTTAGAGAAACACATATATCTTCAAAGGAATGTTTTTCTAAAAGTTTAATTTCCCGTAGCGCCCCTTCCACCATTGCTTCAGGTGATGGCCTACCGTATTTTTCTAGAATATCCTTAGGTAATGAACCACTATTTATTCCTATCCGGATAGGTATTTTTCTCCTTTTAGCTTCCTGAACAACTTTTAAAATATTGTCCTCACTACCGATGTTACCAGGATTAATCCGAACTTTATCAATACCATTTTCCATAGCCATTAAGGCTAACCTATAATCAAAATGGATATCAGCAACTAAGGGAATATTAGTCTTTTTTTTAATTTCTTCAATACTTTTTGCAGCTTGCAAGTTGGGAACTGCTACCCTAACAATTTGACAGCCAGCATCCTCTAATCTTTTAATTTGTTCTACAGTATCAGCTATGTTTTCAGTCTTGGTATTTGTCATAGATTGAATAACAATTGGATTGAAATTGCCAATTTTAACATTGCCGATGGAAATTTCTCTAGTTCTTTTGCGATTTATCATTATACCCACATCCTACTATTTATCAATTATAGAATAAATCTTACTACATCCTTATACATGATAAATATCATAAAAATTATTAAAACTATAAAACCAATTATATGTATTGTACCCTCTTTTTCAGGGTCAACTGGCTTTCCTCTCAATGCCTCTACTAATAAAAATACTAATCTACTTCCATCTAAAGCTGGTATGGGCAATAAATTTAATACCCCTAAGTTTACACTAAGTAAAGCAGTAAATATTAGCAAACTAGATAAACCATATTTTGCAGATTCTCCTACCATAGAAACAATACCAATTGGGCCTGCAATTTCTGGCTCTATTCTACCTGTTATCATTAAAATTATTCCACTAATTATTTGAGTGCTTAAAGAAAAGGTTTGATAAATACTTTCTTTAATAGCTTGGAAAAAAGGTAAAGTTTTATATGCAGGGCCTATCCCGATCATCACCCTTTCAGTTTCTGGATTATATTTAGGTGTTACAGGTATATTTAATATATTACCATCCCGGGATACTTTTAAATTTAGGGTTTTATCTGGGTTACTACTAATTTGTACTACTAATTCTTCCCAAGTATTTATTTTAATATCGTTAACTTCTAAAATATAATCTCCTTTTTTTAATCCCGCTTGATAGGCTATATTTCCTTCTTCCACTACGCCAATTTCAGGTATATTGGCCGCTAATCCAAAACCAGTAAAAACTATAATAAACAACACAAAAGCTAAAACAAAATTCATAAAGGAACCGGCAAAGACAAAGGCAAAACGCTGTAAAACTGATTTAGTTTGTAAACTTCCTTCTTTGTCATGATCTCCTTTTTCTTCCCCTAATACCTTTACATAACCACCTAATGGAAAAAAACGTAGTGAATACTTGGTTTCACCTTTTTTCCAACTAAATATTCTTGGCCCAAATCCTATAGCAAATTCCTCAACTTCAATTCCCACCGCCCTAGCAGTAAGAAAATGACCTAACTCATGAACTAATACTAATAGTCCAAAAACAATTAAAGCTAAAAAAATTGTCATCAATTTCACCCCTTTAATAGATAAGCTCTTTTGTTTTTTCCCTTGCCCATTGATCTAGGTTTAAGATTTCTTCTAAATTAGGTTTTTCTACATAGGTATGTAAACTAACGGTTTTTTCAATAATTTCAGGTATTTCTAGAAAACTAATTTTACCCTCTAAAAAGCTTTGGACACAAACCTCATTACTGGCATTTAAAATAATAGGTGCACTACCACCTTTTTTACCACATTCTAAACATAACCCTAATCCTTTGAAGGTTTCGTAATCCGGTTCTTCAAAGGTCAAATTCTGATTGAATAAATTTAGTCTCGGAAGTTTACTAGGCCTTCTATTGGGGTAATTTAGAGCATATTCAACGGCGTAACGCATATCTGGTGGACTTAAATGGGCAATTATATTGCCATCTATAAATTGTACTGCAGAGTGAACAATACTTTGGGGATGGATGGTAATTTGTATTTTTTCTAAGGGCACATCAAAGAGCCATTTAGCCTCTATTGCTTCTAATCCTTTGTTTATCAAGGTAGCAGAATCTATGGATATTTTTTTACCCATTGACCAATTAGGATGTTTTAATGTTTGGGCAATTGTAACATCTTTTAATTCAGATATTTTTCTACCCCTAAAGGGACCACCAGATGCAGTTAGAATAATTTTTTCTATTTGGCTATTTTGACCTTGTAAACATTGGAAAATTGCAGAATGTTCGCTATCTACAGGAATTAGCTTTACCTTGTTTTTCGTGGCTAACTCTGTAATAATATGACCTGCTATTACTAAAGTTTCTTTATTTGCTAAAGCTATATTTTTGTTATTTAAGATAGCATGATATGTAGGTAAAAGTCCAGCTTTTCCCACTATAGCAGAAACTACTGTATCTACTTCATCGTGGCAACAACATTCTATAATTCCTTCAATTCCTGAAAGAACTTTGATACCTGTTCCCTTTAATTTTAACTCTAATTCCTTTGCTGCCTTTTCATCAAACATCCCTACCATTTTAGGTCGATGTTTTAGGCATTGTTCATAGACTTTTTGCCAATTTTTATTTGCTATTAAACTAAATACCTGGATATGGGAATTAAATTCTACAACTTCTAATGTTTGTGTTCCTACTGAACCTGTGGAACCTAATACAGATATTTTCATAAAAAAGCACCCCATTTATATTATGTACATAAAGAATAAATATGCTATAGGTATTAAAAACAACAAACTATCAATTCTATCTAATATTCCGCCATGGCCTGGTAGGATATTTCCTGAGTCTTTAACATTATATTCCCTTTTAATAGCCGATTCAAATAAATCTCCAACCTGTGCACAAATACTTCCAATTAAACTAAAAAGGATTATCCAATAAGACTCTCCTAATGGAAAGAAGGTGTGAAAAATAATAGCACCAACTACTGCTAATATTGTCCCACCAATGGCACCTTCAACAGTTTTCTTAGGGGAAATATTAGGAGCTAATTTGTTTTTACCAAAAATCCATCCTGAAAAATATGCACCAGAATCAGTAAGCCATGTTAGTATTAACAAAAAAAACACTATCTCTATTCCCTTATCTAAGTTTCTCAATTCCCGCAGATAATATAGTGGTAAGAAAATATAGAGTATTCCCCATGTAATTAAACTCAATTCCTTTAAAGTTGTATTGGAAAAATTTATAAT
The DNA here is from genome assembly GCF_900111575.1 of Anaerobranca gottschalkii DSM 13577. Classification (NCBI taxonomy): domain Bacteria; kingdom Bacillati; phylum Bacillota; class Clostridia; order Eubacteriales; family Proteinivoracaceae; genus Anaerobranca; species Anaerobranca gottschalkii. The sequence continues at coordinate 4,328 of NZ_FOIF01000008.1, forward strand.
TCTAATATATATTGCAAAGGAAAACAAAAATAATACGGAGAAAATAGTAAGGTCTAAATTGAGTTGTAATAGTAATATTATTGAAAATATACAAGAAAAAAATAGTATAACTTTGTCTTGAATATTGGTAATTTTATAATATTCATAAATGGCAATTAGAGAAATTATAAGGGTTAATAGATTGAAAATAATCCCCCCTTTTAGAAGGGCAAAAAAAACTATTGGTATTCCCAAAATTGCGGTAATTATCCTTTTTAACATAATTATCACCTATTTTATTTATTTTTTAATCCACCGTATCGCCTATTTCTTTTTTGATAATCTATAATTGCTTCACAAAGGTGTTTCTCTGTAAAATCTGGCCATAATACTGGAGTAAAATAAAGTTCTGTATATGCAAGTTGCCATAATAGGAAATTACTAATTCTTAATTCCCCACCAGGCCTTATTAAAAGATCTGGGTCAGGTATACCCTTTCTCTTTGTTTCAAGAAATTTTCCTAAATCTGCTTCCTCTAGGTCATTAAGATCTTCTTCCTTAAAGTTTTTATTGAATTCTACCGCAGCATCTAGAATTTCTTTGCGGGAACCATAATTGATGGCAAAAATTAAATTTAACCCATTATTATTTACAGATTTGTTTTTAGCAATTTCTATGGTATTTTTAGTGTTTACTGGTAATTTATCTAAATCACCAATGGTTTCTATTTTGATATTATTTTTAATAATTTTATCTAATTCATTGCTAAGGTATTCTTCTGGTAACTTCATCAAAAAGTCTACTTCTTCTTTAGGTCTTTTCCAATTTTCTGTAGAAAAAGCATAAAGGATGACATTTTCAATTCCTAATTTAATACAACTTTCCGTTATTTTTTTAACAGTTTCTACACCCATTTTATGCCCTGCAGTACGGGGTAAGCCCCTCCTTTGGGCCCATCTACCATTTCCATCCATTATTATTGCTATTGTTTTAGGAATATTACCTTGTTTTTTTACTTTCTCTAGGAGATTTCTTTTAAATAACATTTTGCCACCCCTAATTTAAATTTTATCCCCCCTCTGCTAATTTCCCCAAATTTAGAGGATATTAAATAGCGAGGGGGGATATTTTATATCATTAAGTACAGTATTATTACCCCTTGTTTCTCTTCTTCCTTTACTACTCGCCAATTTTCTAATTCAGGCGAAATCTCTACTGTTTCAAGAATTTGTTCATTACCATCGGAATAAATTAATCTAAATTGAGCTTTAATTCCTCTATTTAAAATTAATTCATTTGCCTCTTTTAATGTTAAAGCTATAAAATCCATTATATCTCCATAATTTCTTGTTCTTTTTTCAAGATTACTTCATCAATTTTTTTAATAAATCCATCGGTTATTTTTTGAATTTCCTCTTGAGCCCTTCTGCTTTCATCTTCCGAAATTTCATTTGCCTTTTCTAACTCTTTTACCATTTCATTTCCATCACGCCTAATATTTCTGACAGCTACTCTAGCTTCTTCCCCTTTCTTTTTCACAACTTTTACCAGCTCATTTCTCCGCTCTTGGGTTAACTGAGGAAATACTAGACGAATTACACTACCATCACTATTAGGTGTTATACCAAGGTCAGATTTCATAATTGCTTTTTCAATCTCTGATATCATGTTTTTATCCCAAGGTTGAATAACTAATAATCTAGCTTCTGGAGCAGTTACTGAAGCCATTTGAGGAATTGGTGTTGGAACTCCATAATAATCTACAGTAATTCTATCAAGTAGCGATGCACTAGCTCTACCAGCCCTAATGGAAGCAAATTCTTTCTTTAATGCTTCCACAGCCTTTGTCATTCTCTCTTTCATTTCACTATAAATGTCATTAATCATTTTTATCCCCCCTAATTATTGTTCCTATTTTTTCTCCCATTACCGCTTTTTTAATATTACCTTTCTCAGATAAGGCAAAAACGATAAGGGGAATATTGTTATCCATACAAAGGGAAGTTGCCGTTGAATCCATAACTCCTAATCCCCTTTTTAACACTTCAATATATGTAAGTTCATCAAACTTTTTAGCATCAGGATTAGTTAGTGGATCACTATCATAAACACCATCTACTTTTCCTTTAGCTAGCAATATAGTCTCAGCTCCAATTTCCGCTGCCCTTAATGCAGCTGTTGTATCTGTTGAAAAATAAGGGTTACCAGTACCTGCAGCAAAAATCACTACTCTGCCCTTGGAAAGGTGATTAATTGCCCTTCTTCTAATATAAGGCTCTGCGATTTGCCTCATTTCAATGGCCGTTTGAACCCTTGTGATCACTCCAATTGATTCTAGAGCATCTTGTAACGCTAAACTGTTAATAGTTGTGGCCAACATACCCATGTAATCAGCGGTAGCCCTTTCCATACCCTTATGGCTAGCTGTTGCTCCCCGCCAAATATTACCACCACCTACTACAATTGCAACTTCAACTCCTATATCCCTTACTTCTTTAATTTGTTCTGCTATTGACTTAAGGACTTCATTATCAATTCCGAAACCTTGTTCACCTGCAAGGGCTTCGCCACTAAGTTTAAGTATTACCCTTTTATATTTTGCCACTTTGTACCCCCCTATATTATTCTACATAATTTAATATTTTCCTGCCAATATTTTAACATGTTAATCAATAATTAGCAAAATTTATTTACTCTTTAAAAAAGAGCACAAACCCTGTGCTCTTCCTACTTATTTTACTTGAGAAGCTTTCATTACTTCTTCTACAAAGTTTTCTTCTTTTTTCTCAATTCCTTCACCTAAAGTAAAGCGAACAAATCTACGGATTGTCATATTTTCTCCGATTTTAGCAATCTTCTCATTTAAAAGTTCTTGAATTGTTTGATCAGGGTTTTTGATGAAAGGTTGTTCTAATAAACAAACTTCTTTAAAATATTTATCAATTCTACCAGCTACCATTTTTTCTGCAATATTTGCTGGTTTTCCTTCGTTAATAGCCTGAGCCATAAGGATTTCCTTTTCTTTATTGATTACTTCTTCTGGCACTTCTTCTCTTCTAATATATAATGGATTAGCAGCAGCTATTTGCATAGCTATATCTTTAACAAGTTGTTGAAATTCAGCATTCTTAGCAACAAAGTCTGTTTCACAGTTAACTTCAACTAATACACCTATTCTTCCATTACCATGTATGTAAGCATCAACTAGACCTTCAGCAGCAATTCTACCAGATTTTTTTGCTGCAGCAGCAAGACCTTTTTCCCTTAAATATTCAATAGCTTTTTCCATATCACCATTAGTTTCAGCTAAAGCTTTTTTGCAGTCCATCATACCTGCACCTGTTTTTTCCCTTAACTCTTTAACTAAATTAGCAGATACCATCGTAGTACCTCCCTTTCTTATTTTTAAGCTAATATTAAGGGTAAGGATGAAACAAAGGTTATGCCCTCCGCTGTCCCCTTACCCATTTTAAAATACTATTCTTGTACTCCTTGATTGCCTTCTAATACTGCGTCGGCAATTTTAGAAGCAATTAGGCTCACAGCACGGATAGCATCATCATTTCCAGGAATTACATAATCTACTTCATCTGGATCACAGTTAGTGTCTACTATAGCTACAATTGGTATACCCAATTTTCTAGCTTCCGCTACTGCAATTCTTTCTTTTCTTGGATCCACAATAAAGATTGCATCTGGAAGTTTAGCCATGTCTTTGATACCAGCTAAGTTTTTGTTGAGCTTTTCCATTTCATGACGAAGTTTAATAACTTCTTTTTTAGGAAGAACATCAAAGGTTCCATCCTGCTCCATTTGCTCTAATTCCCTTAGCCTGTTGATCCTTTTTCCAATGGTATCAAAGTTAGTTAACATACCACCTAACCATCTTTGATTTACCCAGAACATACCACAGCGCTTTGCTTCAGTTTCTACTGCTTCCTGTGCTTGTTTTTTTGTACCTACAAAGAGAATTTTTCCTCCTTGAGAAGCAACCTCTTTTACGAAATTGTATGCTTCTTCAATTTTTCCTACTGTTTTTTGTAGGTCAATAACATAAATGCCGTTTCTTTCAGTGAAGATATAAGGAGCCATCTTAGGGTTCCAACGGCGTGTTTGATGTCCAAAATGAACACCTGCTTCTAATAATTGTTTCATTGAAATAATAGCCATTAAAATGACCTCCTCTCTGGTTTTTCCTCCGCTTAAAATTCTAAAGGGATCAACCTTAAATATATAAGGACCAGCTCCCTTGTTTTAAGCGTGTGTTTTTACAACAAATGTAGTATATCATATTAGTATCCAAAAAACAACTTTTTATTTATTTTTTTATACTTTTTTCACCTTAAAAATTATTTATTTAATGTCAGTGTAAAAATAGATGTTAGCTCTTCTCCTTGATCTTGAATGTCGATGATTATAGGGATTGTTAGTATTTTTATTGGATCAAAAAGAATTGTTTTACTATTTAAGTTATTGTCTATTAACTCGTCAATTTTGATGGAGATATCCCGAGAAATTGATTGAGCAATTACCTTTTCATCTAAACCTTCTAAAAGCCGTACCATGGCAATTTTTACTTGACTTTTAAAGGTTTCTTCGATTCCCTTTACAGTATCGGGGGGAAGGGGATATTCCATATCACCAATTTTGATACTGGCACTTTTAATTTGTCCTGTCAATTCGCTATCAACAATATATGGTATTTCAGTTTTTAATGCATCTACATAGTGGGGAAGCTGTATTTCAACTATTTCAGAAACTTGCTCTGCAATAACAGGAGTTATGCTTCTAGTATCAATAGTTAATATTAACCCTTTGTAAAAAGTAAAATAAGTGATAGAAGAAAAGGCAATTATTAATAAGAAAAAACCTACAAAAAATCCTATAAAAAAAGAAGACAAACTAAATTTTTTAAACATTATTTACCACCCCTATTAGTTAATTATTATACCAATAGAAAGGTAAAATATGCCCAAAAACTTAGTTTGTCAATAAAGAAATTATCTCCTCAATACTTGCATTTGATTTAATTATATAATCACCATATCTAATTTTAGAAGTAAGTCCCCTTTTTTCTATTTCCCTTAAAAATTCATCGCCATTAAATCCCTTTTCCTTTAACAATGTTACAATATATTGAGTACTTACACCTTTAGGTATTGACAATAGTATTTCGTCAGATTTTTCCTCTTCAATTTCAATTCTTATTGTATTTTTTATTTTTTGATAAAGTTCTTCTTCTACTTCAGATTGAAAAACCATTCCCATCTCTTTAGCTCTAGTAATAATTTCTTGATCCGTTAAAGATTGATTCATCCAAAACAAAGATGTAATTATAATACCTATTCCTAAAGAAATCAGATTTTTACCCATTATAATCCCCCTCAAAGTTAAATAAAGCTATTATTGTTTCAATTTCCCCTACACCCCTATTTAATTTCATAGCGATATCTTTTGCTGATAAACCTTGATTGTATAAAGTATAAACTTCTTTGTGTTTCTGAATAATTTTATCTTTAGAATTACTCTGTTCAATTACTGGATCTACTGGCCAATTTTCATTAGAAGGAGACTTCATTTCCTTAATTGTCTCAATTTCTTCTTCTATTTTTTCTAATACCAAATCTAACTTATTTTCTAGTGAACTAATAGCTACTAAAATTTCTTCTATCTCAAAGGTATACCTTTTCCCCGACGATTCCTTAAACATCAAAAAAATTCCTATCAAAACTATAATAATTCCAATGATTAAAAATAATATATTTGTACCCATGAATTCACCTTCTATTATTTCTAAATGTTTATATCGATATATTTACCTCTAACGGGATCGAAGACCTTTTTCTTTTCTTCTTTCTTTTCTTTTTTCCCTTGATCCTTTTGCCCTTTTTGCTCTTTATTACTACCATGTTCTTTTCCTATATTATTATTTTCTGATTTATGACTTTCATTAACTTGTTTTTGTCTCTGTGAAGCTAATTGTAACTGCTGTTGTTGAGTAAATTCCTGATGAAATTGTGAGTTTTGGTTATTATGCACCTTTACTACTTCACCACTTCTAGGTATAGAAATCTGTAAATCGATGGGTCTGAATCCCATAAAATCACCTCTATGTGATCATAATCTCACCATCGGGCCCAATAATAAAATTGGAAGTTTTAGTTTCATCGGTTATAGTTCGATATCTGGTTCCAATGGTAACTTTAACTCCAGGATATACAATTTTATTAACCGTTACCTTACCCATTACATTATTTAACAATTTATCTAACATTTCTTTTTGTAATTTTTGTTTATCCTCTAAATAATCGGTTAAACTTTCTATTGTAACCTCTAGACGTTCTAGTAAACATCTATGTTCTTTGGAAAGTTGTCCCTTTTCTTCTTTTAACTTAAGGATTCTTTGAGCTTGTTTAGCTTTTTTTAATTCTTCACTTTTTATAGTTAATTCCTTTGTTAGCATTTGTAAATTATGACGAAGTTCAGGATTGACTCCAACTTCTAACTCAGTTTTTGTACCTTTAGGGGAACCAACAATATTAGCTAAAATTTCTTGCTCTGCCCCTACAATTCCCCCAACAATTAAGCCTTTACCTTCAGTAACAACTACCCTATCACAGGCATGGACTTTACTATACATAATAGCATCTTTTATTATGACTGATCCACCTGCTTTAACTTCACAGTTTTCTATATATCTTGCAACAATATTACCTTTAGAATTTATTACTCCTTTATTTCGCCCTTGTATTCCACCATTTACTACTAAGTTTCCTTCACAATAAATATATGAACTATCTATCGTTCCTTTAACAGTAACATCACCTTGGGCTTTGATAGTAAAACCCTCTTTGACATCACCCTTAACAATTACACTGCCGATAAAGTCGATATTCCCCGTTTTAAAATTAACTTCTTCTACTTCTAGAATTTGAAAAACATTAAGCTTTCCTTCAATTAAAGAAAATTTTCCATCAACACTTGCAATAATAGTATTGTCACCTTGTAATTGAACATTTTTCCCTAAAGGAAGTTTTGCAGGTTTCCCCGGTTTAAAAGGGATAATTTCTCCAGTTACAGATAACCCATCTATTCCAGGTTCAGGAGGATAAATAGTAGCTAAAGTATCACCTTTTTTAATGTTAATTATCTTTTCTAAGTTATAAAAGTCTACCCTTCCATCTTCTAATATAACGGGTTTTCCATCCTTTTCTTGAAAATGAATTTTAACATAACCATCTTTACCGGAAACGGCAGGTGTTCCAGTGGCAATCTGGATTTCTTCTAACCCTGTACTCCTTTTAATTCTTTCTTTTACCATTTCTAGAGATTGGACAATTAAATTATTTTTTCTAATTTCATTTACAATCTCTTCTAACTCTATTTCACTAAGTTCAACTCCAGGTTTAGAAAGTTCTAAAAAGGCAGCCAATTTATCCTTTGTTATGTTAATTCTAAACCACTTATTTCCATTCATCTTGATTCCCCCCTTAACCTGCTTCTTTTTTGAGCATTAACCTTAATCGGTTAATTGCCTTTGAATGGATTTGGGATATCCTTGCTTCCGATAAGTTTAATATCAGTCCTATTTCTTTTAGTGTTAATTCCTCATAATAATATAAATTTAATACCATTTGTTCTTTAACACTAAGTTTTTTAATAGCATCCGTCAACCTTACAAGGATATCTTGGTTCACAAGGTTTTCAAGAGGATTTGTTCCCTCATCTGGTAGAATATCAATAAATCTATCTTCTTCTGAGTTTTGCACAAAATTATCTAGATATAATAAATTACTTTGATTTGCGTAATTTAAGATTTTCCTTAGTTTCTCTTTATCTATTCCCATCATAGACATTAAATTTTCGTCTGTTAAAGGTTTTCCTGCTACAGCCAATTCTTCATAAGCTTTTTCTAGTTCTTGTATACTCCTTTGGACGTCTTTGGGCAACCAATTTGATTTTCTAATGTTATCTATAATTTGTCCTTTTATTCTCATACTTGCAAAGGTTTCGAATTTTACCCCTTGTTGAGGGTTAAAACGTTCGATTGCTTCAATAAGGCCGATGATTCCATAATTATACAAATCTTCCTTGTCAAAAATTCCATATTTATTACCTATACAAATTCGTCCAACTATTATATGAACTAAATTACAGTAAGTTTCTATTAGTTTATTCTTTGCTTTATTTGAACCTTGTTTATATTGCTGCCACAATAAACTCACATTATCCATGGAACCACCCTTTAAATTATTTTCTCTCCTTGACTGATAGTCCTTACATACAATTGCCCTGTTAATAAATCAAATTCAATGGTCCTTCCATAATTTCCCCCAACATCTTCTGCCACTATTTTTATATTAAATTTATCTAGATTTTCCTTTACTGCTTCGATATTTCTTTGGCCAATTTTCATAATATCGCTACTACCAGCAAAGGAAAACATTTGAGCTCCCCCAGCTATTTTAGCTACTAAATTTTTATCCCCAGCCCCTGCATTAACTATCCTTTTAATTAGTTCCTCTATAGCAGTATCTGCAAATTTGCCTAATATCGTAGTAGTATGCCTAGAATTTTTACTATCTGGGAGCATAACGTGGGCCATGCCACCTATTTTTTTAAAGTTATCATAAATACATACCCCAACACAAGATCCAAGCCCTGTAGTTTTCAATATATCTGGAGAAAATGAATGGTGTATTTCTGCCATTCCCACTTTTATAACTTTTCTATTCATTGGCAACACCAAAGTAACTCATTAATTTTTCAAAGGCCTGTATCTCAGGGATAAAAAAGAAGTTTCCAGATACATCTTTACCTTCATGGGTAAAGGTTGTTTTAATTAATAATGCCACATCTCCCATCTCACCCATTTGGATTAAAGGTAAACTAAGGGCTGCCTCCGCCATATCTACAGATAAAGCTGGAACTGATGGATACATATTTTGTTGGGTAAAATTTGATAATGCTGTTAAGTAAGCACCACATAGCATATTGCCAATTTCAGAGATAGCAGATGTTTGATAGGAATCTAAATTATAGTAATCTATATTTTTATCATTAAGTAAGTACTCTAAAATAAATTTTATTGTTTCTAAGGGTAACATTAACAAGATATTGCCAGGAAGTGAGCCTTCTACCCGAAAATAGATAGATGCAACTACTTGATCTTCTCCGCCAACAAACTCCAATGCCTCTTGAAAAGAAACTAAACTCACTTCCGGAACACTTAAACCAATTTTGTTAGAAATAATTTTAGATAAAGCAGTTGCTGCGTTTCCAGCACCTATATTTCCTAATTCTTTAAGCAAATCTATCTGCATAGGTTTTAATGAATAAATGTTCAACCAGTCATCCCCCTTATTTATTCTTTTATCTCTTTTATTTCAACAATCTCCTCTTTATTGAGAATTTTTTCTAAATCTAAAATAATAATCAATCTTTCCCCTAATTTCCCTACACCGCTAATAAATTTTGTATCGATGGAGTCAATAACTGAGGGGGTAGGTTCAATATCTTCAGATTTTAAAGTTATTACATCATTGGCAGAATCTACTATTAAACCGACCTTAACATCCGCTAAGCTAACTACAATAATTCTTGTATTATCATCCTTTTCTTTTTCAGGCAGATTAAACCTTTGACGTAAATCTACTACTGGAACGATACTGCCCCTTAAATTACAAACTCCTTCTACAAATTTAGGGGTTTTAGGAACCCTTGTAATTGGAAGCATCCTTTCTATTCCTTGAACCTTCAAAATATCTAAAGCGTATTCTTCAGTATCCAATCGAAAAATAACAAATTTTTGCTCATTCATTGTAATATTCCTCCTTTAGAATTTAATTAAAAAATAATGAGTTTGTATCTAAAATTAATATTACTTCTCCATCTCCCGAAATAGTTGCTCCAGCAAAACCTTTAATATTACTTAAGAAGTCACCTAAATGCTTAATTACAATTTCTTGTTGTCCTATTAAGTCATCTACAATTAATCCAATTTGCTTATCACCTTTTTTGACAATTACCATAGAAAGTTCGGAATTTGCTTTTCTTTTACATTCTAAAACATCTGCTAGATCAACTAATGGTAATACAGAATTTCTAAACATTAAAACTTTCTGATTACCAACTTTTTTAATATTTCTACTGTCAAAGGCAGCTGTTTCAACTATTGAAGCTAAAGGGATTGCGTATTTTTCTTCACCAACTTTTACTAATAAACCTTGAATTATAGCTAGTGTAAGGGGTAAATGAATAATAAATTTAGTTCCCTTTCCAATTTCAGTTTGGATTTCTATTCCTCCACCTAAAGCTTCAATTGATGTTTTAACAACATCAAGACCAACACCTCTTCCTGATAAATCAGTAACTACTTCTTTTGTACTAAATCCCGGTTCGAAGATTAATTGTAATATATTGTGGGGATCTAATGTTGCTAATTGATTATTGTTAATTATGCCTTTATTAACTGCTGTTTGACCTATTTTCTTATAATCTATTCCTTTTCCATCATCACTAACTTCAATAAATACCTCATTACCACTTTGATAAGCCTTTAACTCGATCTTTCCTTTTTCTGATTTCCCTAACTTCTTTCTTTCTTCTTTATCTTCAAGACCGTGATCTATAGCATTTCTAATCAAGTGAACTAAAGGATCACCTATTTCATCGATAATGGTTCTATCTAGTTCCGTTTCTTTACCGATAATGGTTAATTCAACTTCTTTACCTAAGTCTTTAGCAGTATCCCTTACCATCCGGGGAAATCTACTGAATACTCTATCTATGGGAACCATCCTTAAACTCATCACTACATTTTGTAACTCTGTAGTTATCCTATGTAATTGTTCTAATCCTTCTAAAGCCAGTGCCTGATTATTTGTTGAAACACTTTGATTTAAACCTGTTTTATTAATAACTAATTCAGATACTAAATTCATCAAGGCATCTAAGCGATTTATATCAACCCTAATTGTTGCTTGATTTTTGAAATTATTAGCTTGTCCATTTACTTCTAAAGATTTTGTACTATTTTGAGATTCATCCTTTTTTTCCTTAACCCGGATTTCTTTAGTATTCTCATCAAGGGATATTATTTCAACCCTTGCCACTTCAGGTATTTCTTTAACTTTTTCTAATTCATCTTTTCTATTTCTTGAAATTAGCCAAATTTCAAAAGTATCTTCAAATCGTTCTTCTTCAATATCTTCTACTGTAGGAGATGTCTTAATTATTTCACCTAACTCTTCTAACTGCTTATATACTATAAATGCTCTAGCTGATTTTAGAATACACTCTTTACTTAGTTCTATTTTTAGGTGATAAACATTAAAACCTTGAGCTAATGCATTTGAAATTACATATTGTTCATAGTCTTTAACTATTTTGCTAGTACTATCTTCTTGGATAATCATTTGCTGTTCATTTTTATGATTAAATAAATCATCTAAGATTTTTTTATCAAGATCTGTATTTTTTCCTTGACGGATATCGTTTAAGGCCTGGGAAAGTATATCAAAGGCTTTAAAAAGGGTGTTTAATATAGTAACCGTTAATTCCTTTTCCCCTTTTCTTATTTCGTCTAAATAATTTTCTATATTATGAGTTATTTCAGCAATAGCTTGAAAACCCATAGTTGCCGACATCCCCTTTAAAGTATGGGCAGCTCTAAAAATTTCATTTACTGCTTGAATGTCTTTAGGATTGTTCTCTAAACTTAATAAATTATCATTGATTATTTGCAAATTTTCTTCACTTTCTTCAAAAAATATTGGTAAATAATTACTCATATCCATAAGGTCCACCTCCTGCGTTATTTCTTCCATCTACTTTCTAACTTGAAAATTAACTGTACTAACTGATCTTGTGTATTTCTATCTAAATACATAAATTCCACTGCATAAACTCTCGAATTATCTATTTCCATAATTCTAAGAACTTTTCCTATTAGTACGAATAACTTATCATCATCAAAAAATCTAATTTCCAGCAATGTATCCCTTTGTAATGAAATATCGGTGGTAAAACAAAGGCCACCTCCACTTAAGTCCCGCAAAATCCCTTTATAGGGATTAGAAACAACTTCAACTGTATCAGGATCCAAAATACTGAATTCTATTTCTTTACTCATTTGAAATCTATAAAAATTTCTTTTCTCCATTTTACCCCCCCTAACTATTTAAATAACCTAAATATATTAAACAGCCCTTTTCTTTCCTTATATTCCTGTTTTCCTAAAATTTTATTGGCGACTCTCTTTACATCTTTGGAGGCAGTACATTGATGATATAAAGTTATATAGGGTTTTTGTAGTTTTACCGCCTGTTGAACATGTTTATCATCTGTAATAAAGCCTAAAAAATTAGGAGTTGATTTTAGAAAATTATAGGCTACTTTAATTAGTTTATTGGCAATATACTCCCCCTCAGCAAAATCAGCTGCTCTATTAACGAGAATATTTATTTTGATATTATGCTTTTTCCCGTATAAAGTTTTTAATAATGCATATGCATCGGTTATGGCTGTAGGTTCAGGGGTAGTTACTAAAATTACTTGATCTGCCGATAAAGCAAAATATGTAACGTTTCTATTAATCCCAGCTCCAGTGTCAAATAATATATAGTCATATCCCATTAGTGTTTGTAAGTCAGCCCTTAATGTATTAGGATTAATTTTTTCTAACATTTCTTCATCTGATAATGCAGAACCTCCAGCTAATAAATCTACATTTTCATTTACAGGAAAAATCAACTCAGATAATTGGATATTATTCTTAAAATAATCAAAAAGATTATATTTGGGATAAACACCTAATAAAAGATCTGTGTTCCCTAAGCCTAAGTCGACATCTACTAACAAAACCTTTTTTCCTAACTCTCCTAAGGCAAGGGCTAAATTAACACTAGTATTACTCTTCCCTACTCCACCTTTACCACTGGTAATGGTTATTACTTCCGGTTCCTTAAACCCTTTTTCTACCTTTGATTTAAGTAACCTTAATTTTTCCGCTTGATCATGCATGATAACCACCTAGAATTTTATCTATGATATCTTCAGCAGTTAATACTTCTATATCATCTGGAACATTTTGCCCTGTGGTAAAGTAGTAAATAGGCTTCTTAAAATGGGTAATTATATTATAAAGGTTACCATAACGATCAACTTCATCTAATTTTGTTAAGATTAGACCTGTTGGATTAAAAAGGCTAAATGTTTTGTATATAGGTATCAAGTCATCGATCTGGGTAGTTACACTTAAAACTAAAAAGACATAATCTAAGGAAAGTTTATCAAAATATTTTTTTAATTCTTGTAATTCCTTAAGATTTTTGTGGCTCCTTCCAGCTGTATCTACATAGATCCGTTGTTTATCATTTAACCTTTTAAGGGCAAGTTCATATTCTTCTAAATTATTAGCTACATAAACTGGGACATCGAGGATATTACCATAAACTTTTAACTGTTCCGCAGCTGCTATCCGGAAATTATCTAAAGTAATTAAACCTAAAGATTTCCTTTCATTTAATGATGAATGGGCAGCTAATTTAGCTATTGTTGTGGTTTTACCAACCCCAGTTGGTCCTACCAAACCAAACCTAAAAACCTTATTTTCATTAGGAATTACTCCTTTTTCTAAAATTGGCTGTATTTCCTTTAGCATTATTTTTTTCAGAGATTGGATCAAATCATTTTCTTGGCCCTTTTCCCGTAATTTGTTTACTAATTTTTTAGCCTTCTCTTGACTAATCCCCTCATTTATAAGAAATTTATAGATCTTACTATATACTGGGGGAAAGTGGGATGGTATGTGTTCTAAACCATCTAAAACATTATTTAATAATTTTTGATTCTCTAGTAATTGTTCCTTGATTTCTTCAAGTTCACTATTTTTAGTTTCCAAAGGAGGAGTAGGTTGTCTGTTAGGTTGTGGTTTAAGATTTTCCCTCTGGCTCTTTTCATCGGCAGCGGCGAGAATTTCAAAATAATGTTTTCCAAACCAACCTTTTATTCCTTTAGCCCGAATTTTATTAGTATGAATTATGATAGCATCTTTTCCTAAATCTCTAATAATCTGTGGTTTAGCTTCATCTATTTTATTTACTATGTATTTTCTAATTCTCATAATTTCACCGTCCCGATAATTTGCACTTCTAACTTCGAATCAAGTTCATTATATGAAATTACCACTAAATGGGGGAAACTGTTTTCTACCAAACGTTTAAAATACAATCTAACTAAAGGGGCTGTAATTACTACAGGATTGTAACCTTGAGTTAAGGAATCTTCATAAACCTCCCTTAATCTCTCAATTATCCTTTGGGTGTTCATTGGATCAATAGATAAATAATTTCCATGTTCTGTCCTTTGAATAGAATCACTTATTAACTGCTCTATTGATCCATCTAAGGTTATTGCTGGTAGTGGTGTACCATACCCTTTTAAATAACTTGAAATTTGCCGCGATAATCCTTGTCTAACATATTCTGTCAATGTATCAGGATCTTTAATTAGTGACCCGTAATCTGCTAATATTTCTAGTATTGTTGGTAAATTTTTAATACTGATACCTTCCCGTAAAAGATTTGCTAAAACTTTTTGAACATCTCCCAATGTTAATATCGATGGAACTAACTCTTCTACTACTGCCGAATTAGTCTTCTTTAGATTATCTAATAATGCTTTGACTTCTTGTCTTCCCAATAATTCATGGGCATGGTTTTTGATAACCTCTGTCAAGTGGGTGGCAATTATCGACGGAGGGTCTACAACAGTATAGCCTTTATTTTCTGCATTTTCCCTTTCATTAGTTCCTATCCATAGGGCAGGTAACCCAAAAGCTGGCTCAATAGTTTCTTCTCCTTTTATAGTTTCAGTAACAGTTCCTGGGTCCAAGGCCATTAATTTATTTGGATATACAGTTCCTTGGGATACTTCTACCCCCTTTATTTTAATTAAGTAGTCATTTGCTGGAAGTTGGATATTATCCCGTATCCTAATTATAGGTACAACCATTCCTAAATCTACCGCCAATTGTCTTCTTATCATAACAACTCTATCTAATAGGTCGCCCCCCTGGTCTTTATCAAATAAAGCTATAAGTCCATAGCCAAACTCTAACTCTAAGGGGTCAACTTGCAACATATTATACACCATTTCTGGGCTACTAGAGTCAATATCTTCAGTTGTTGCTGTTACTTCCTTCTCCCTTTCTATAAGTTCCAGTTCACTAACTTTTTTAGCGGAAAAGTAGCCGATAATAGTAAAAAAGAGAGACATAATTAAAAAATTAAAAGTTGGTAATCCTGGGAAAATACCGAGAATAACTAATATAACTGCAATAATGTACATTACCTTAGGATTTTTAAATAATTGGCTTATTACATCATCACCTAAGTTACTTTCAGAAGCAGCCCTAGTAACCATAATACCTGTGGAAGTTGAAATTAAAAGGGCTGGAATTTGACTTACCAGACCATCCCCCACAGATAATAGGGAATATTTTTGCGCAGCTTCACCAATAGTTAAGTTAAAAGAGAGGACACCAAGGGCCAATCCCCCAACAATGTTAATAAATGTAATAATAATCCCTGCTATAGCATCTCCTTTAACAAATTTACTGGCACCATCCATTGCACCATAAAAATCCGCTTCCCTTTCAATAATCTTCCTTCTTTCCCTTGCTTGTTGCTCATTGATTAAACCTGCATTTAAATCAGCATCAATGGCCATTTGCTTTCCCGGCATAGCATCTAAAGTAAAACGGGCTGCCACTTCTGCTACCCTTTCTGAACCTTTAGTAATTACAATAAATTGAATGATTACCAAAATAATGAAAATTATCAATCCTACTGCTACATTTCCACCGATAACAAAATTACCAAAAGCTTCAATTACTTCCCCGGCATAACCATTTAAGAGTATTAATCTTGTAGAAGAAACGTTTAGAGCTAAGCGGAATAATGTTGTTACTAACAATACCGATGGAAATATTGAGAATTCTAATGGCTCCTTGACGTACATAGTAACTAATAAAATTGTTAAAGCCAATGATATATTTAAAATTAGCAATAAATTTAGCAGCATAGTGGGTATAGGTATAATCATCATTATTACAATAAATATTACTAATACAACAAAACTATATTCACCAAATTTGTTCATGGTACCCTCTCCTACTATAGATTAACAACTTTTCCTTTAACTTTATAAACATATGCTAAGACTTCTGCCACCGCTTTAAAAAACTCAAAGGGGATAGGTTCACCTATTTCCACAGCTTTGTAAAGGCTTCTAGCTAAGTGAACATCTTCATACAAAACTATATCATGTTCTTTAGCAATTTCTTTAATTTGTTGAGCAATTAGATCCTGTCCTTTTGCTATAACAATAGGAGCTTGTCCAGAGTTAATGTCATACTTCAGTGCTACAGCAAAGTGGGTAGGGTTAGTGATAACCACATCAGCTTTAGGAATTTCTTGCATCATCCTTCGACTTGCCAATAACCTTTGCCTTTCTTTGATTTTTCCCCTGATTTGTGGATCACCTTCCATTTGTTTGTACTCTTCTTTAATCTCATGTTTACTCATTTTTAGATTATTTTCATATTCCCACCAACTATAGAAATAGTCTAATATAGCGACAAATATCATAACAGCTCCACTGTAGATTGCTAAGGAGAATACTGTAGAACCAATGGTAGAAATAATTGTCAATAAATCCATTTCCATTATATTAGGGATATTTCTTATATGTTTTTTAATATTTATATAGACCATATAACCTATGGCTCCAATTTTCAATAGTGATTTTAATAACTGAACTATACTTCTTTTAGAAAACAGTCTTTTAAATCCTTCAATTGGATTGATTCTACTTAATTTCATTTTTAATGGTTCAATGGTAAATAACGGTCCTACTTGGATATAATTAGCAGTTATTCCAATCAATAATACTCCAAATCCTACAGGTCCAAAGAGTATTAAAAATTCTTCAAATATTAGTAAAGACAGCCTGCCTGTCCAATGAATAGTAATTTCTTCTGTAAAATAATAAATTAATACATACTCAATTAAACCTATTATCCTTTCGAAAATAAAGGGGATCCAGATTCTTAGAATAACAAAGGCTATTAGTAATACTAAGGCTGAACTAACTTCCGGAGACTTTAGAACCTGACCTTTTTTTCTCGCCTCTTGCCTTTTTTAGGGGTAGCCTTTTCTGTTTTTTCCTGAGAAAATAGCTGAAGATTAAATTCAAAGGTCATGGATTTATCCCCCTAATATCTGAATAAATTTATAGATATTAGCATGTAATACCTCAAATAACGACAGTAACATTCTTATATATAAAGGGAAAATCATGATAATAATTGTAAAACCTACTAAAATCTTTAAGGGGATACCAACTACAAAAACATTCATTTGAGGTACAGTCCTTGCAACGATTCCCAATCCTACATCTACAATAAATAGTGTTCCAATAATTGGTAGACCTACCTGTAAACTAATTAAAAATAATCTAACAAATAATCCAAATATATAAATTATTACATTATCTCCAAAAGTTATTGTTCCTATCGGAACCAGTTCAATGCTTTTAAAAAGGGCATCTATCAATAAATGATGGCCATTAACAGTTAAGAAGAGTAGTATTGCAATGATATATTTAAAATTACCTATGATTGGTATAGGATTGCCAAACTGGGGATCTACTACATTTACAATCCCAAAACCCATTTGGACATCTATGAACTGGCCTGCAAATTGAATGGCAGTAAAAGTTAACATCGCAATATAACCAATAACTAATCCTACTACTAACTCTTTTATACCTAATAATATTATTGAGAGATCTATTTGTTCTATTGTTATTCCCACACTATGTAAAGGTGTTATTATTAAACTGCAAATCAATGCCAAAGCTATTTTAACTTGATTAGGTATATTTCTCCCACCGAAGATAGGGGAGCCTAAATAAAGTCCTGTAAACCTAACTGTCAATAAAATAAAAGTATAGAAATGATCGTTAATAATATTATATAGTTCCATAATTACATCCCTATTATGTTTGGTATATTAGAAAATAAATTAACTGTAAAATCTACAATTAGGTTTAACATCCATGGGCCGAAAAATAGTATTGAAAGTAATACGGCAATAATTTTAGGTATAAAGGTGAGGGTTTGTTCTTGAATTTGGGTGGTAGCTTGAAAAATACTGATAAGCAACCCCACTGCCAAACCTATACCTAACATTGGTGCTGCTAACAACAATATCATCATCAAAGCCTCTTTACCTAGATCAATTATAAAATCTGGACTCATTCCCTTCACCCCTTAAAAACTATGGAGTAGAGACCTAATTACTAGGTTCCAACCATCTGCCAATACAAATAGTAAAATTTTAAAAGGTAATGATATCATCACTGGTGGAAGCATCATCATACCCATGGACATCAAGGTGCTGGCAACAACCATATCAATAACTAAAAAAGGGATAAATATTATAAATCCGATTTGAAAGGCAGTTTTAAGTTCACTTATTACAAAAGCAGGTATTAGTACTAAAGTGGGTACATCATCTTGGGTTTCTGGTTCTTCTATTTCACTATAATTCAAGAAAAGGGCGATATCCTTTTCCCTTGTATATTTAAACATAAATTCTCTGATAGGTTCTAATCCTGCTTGGATAGCCTCATCTTGACTTAACTCTCCATTTAGATAGGGTTGTAAAGCCTTATCATTAACTTGATTCCAAGTTGGTGCCATAACAAAAAAAGTAATAAATAGTGCTAAACCAATCAATACCTGATTAGGAGGCATTTGCTGGGTTGCTAAACCGTTACGGATAAAGGATAAAACTATTACAGTTCTAGTAAAAGAGGTCATTAAAATTAAAATAGCAGGAGCTAAGGAAAGAATGGTCAAAATGAAAAGAATTCTAATACTTGTAGCCACTTGCTCAGGTTCTTCAGAATCAGTTACCCCGATTTCTAATGTAGGCAAAGCGTAGTTTTTTCCAGCAGCATGAACAGTTGTAGATAGGGAAATCAATATCAATAACATTACTAAATGAATAAATAATTTATTCTTCACTGGTCCTCTCCCCTGGTACTATTTGAAAACTTAGAAAATTGTTCTGATAAAGTTTTAGCAAAATCTGTACCTATACTTTCTCCCCCACTTTGTATATTTTTTAAAATTTCTAATTCTTGTTCATCAGTAATTTGAGAGAGTAAAGTTATTTGATCTCCTAATCCCACAATGTAATAATTTGTTAGAATTCTAATTATATAAATTCCTTTATTTTGACTTAAAGGCAGTCCGCTAATCACTTCCATTGTATTATTAGAAGATATACTCATTTTTTTATTGATAAATCTTAAAGCGTAATATGTAAGTACTAATATACCAAGAAATATTAGTACGAACAGAAAACCTTGAAACATATACTTAATTTGATTACCCATTTTAACCAACCGCTTTTCTAACAGCTTCTATTACCCTATCATTCTGAAATGGTTTAACGATAAAATCTTTGGCTCCTGACTGGATAGCATCTATAACCATAGCCTGCTGACCCATTGCAGAACACATTATAACCTTTGCGTTAGGATCAATTTTTTTGATTTCTTTTAGGGCAGTTACTCCATCCATTTCCGGCATTGTAATATCCATTGTAACTAAATCTGGCTTTAACTCCTTATATTTTTCCACAGCTTCAACACCATTGGCCGCTTCTCCAACTACCTCATAACCATTTTTAACTAAAATATCTTTAATCATCATTCTCATAAAAGCTGCATCATCTACAATCATAATTTTTTTACTCATTATCTCTACCTCCATTTAGCTGTATTTATTGTAAATTTTGTACCCTTTCAATAGGTGTCAAAATACTAGTTATTCTAACTCCAAAATTTTCATTAATTACTACTACTTCTCCTTTGGCAATCACCTTTCCGTTGGCTAATATTTCCACAGGTTCTCCCGCCATTTTTTCTAATTCTATTATAGAGCCTGTCCCAAGGGAAAGAATATCTTTAATTTTTTTCTTAGTTCTTCCTAATTCCACTGTTATTTCCAGTGGAACATCCATAATTAGCCCTATATTATGGCTATGTTGTCCAACTTCCACTGGCTGTAATTCAGAAAATTGAGCTTTTTGATATTGAATTTGCCTTTGCTCTAAAATATCCCTTTGCTGAATCTCTTGGTTTCTATCCTTTTCTATTGATCCTTGGGTATTATTATTTATATTTTTATCTTTCACACCTTTAGATACCTCCTCAGGTTGTGGTTCAGATAACCTACCCACCAATTCTTTAAAGAAGTTTATTGGAAGTATTTGCATTATTACACTATCAATTAAATTACCAACTACCATTCTAAAGGCTACTTTTACCACTAACTCTTCACTAGACAATATTCCATTGATAGAACTTTGAGAAAGGTCTAATGTCTTGGTTATTGGCGGTGAAATATTGACCATTGTCCCAAAAATAGTTGACAAGGCAGTAGCAGCCCCACCCATCATTTGATTCATAGCCTCAGATACTGCACTGATATCAAGTTCTGTAAGTTCATCAGATTCTAAGTTTCCATCTCCCCCCATCAATAAATTCGCAATAATTTTAGCATCCCTTTGTTGAATTATCAAGACATTTGCTCCATGTAATCCTTCAGTATAACTTACTTCAACTACTAAACAAGGAACAGGATGATCTTCAGAAATTTTCTTTTTTGTAGTTAACTCTACATAAGGTGTTGTTATTTCCACCCTTTGGTTTAACAAGTTTGAGAGACTTGTAGCAGCAGAACCAAAAGATATGTTACCTATTTCACCTATAGCATCCTTCTCCCATTCAGTCAAAGTCACTTCTTCACTTTTGCTACTATCTGCCGATAATAATGCATCTATTTCTTCTTGAGTTAAGATATCACTCATAATCCCACTCCTCTTCTGCTATAGTTTCTGTAATTTGTACTGCTAATTTATTTTTTAATAATCCCACAGTACCTAAAAATTTAACTTTATCTTGAACTTTAACGAACAATGGTTCTGTGGTAAGCTGGTCTAAAGTGATTACATCACCAACTTGTAATTCTAACATATCTTTTATAGTAATAGTTGCTTTACCTAGCTCTACTGCTATAGGTAAATAAGATTTTTTCAAACCTGCTTCTACATTAGCTTGGTTTTCTGGTATTTTCTTGATAGATTGGGAAAACCAAAAATGGGCATTTAATTTATCTATCATAGATTCAATAGATATATACGGTATACAGATATTCATAAAACCTTCACTTTCCCCTAAGACTACTTTAAAAACGATTACTGCAACGGTTTCATTAGGTGAGACAATTTGCAAAAATTGGGGATTTGTTTCAATTTTGGTAGTTTTAGCTTTTAAATTAGTTACATTAAGCCATGCTTCATTTAAGTTTGTTAATATTCTATCTGTTACCAACTTAATAATTCTCTGTTCAATTTCTGATAAGGGACGTGAGTCTTTAATAGTTTTCCCTGGACCACCGAGTAATCTATCTATAATTGTATAAGCAATACTAGGGTTAATTTCAAGTAGTGCTTGCCCTTCCCCTGAATTGATGGAAAATAGATTAATTATAGTTGGGTTAGGTACTGACCTGATAAATTCTTCATAGGTTGTTTGATCAACGGAAGCCACACTAACCTGGACTACACTCCGTAAATTAGCTGATAAATAAGAAGTGATTAGGCGGGCAAAGTTTTCGTGGATCATTTGTAAAGTTCTTGTCTGATCCTTTGAGAACTTGTTAGGTCGTCTAAAATCATAAACCCTAATTTTAGTTTTTGTTTCCTCTTTTTTAACCTCTTCTACATCAATTTCTCCAGAAGATAAAGCTGAAAGTAGTGCATCTATTTCTGATTGAGATAAAACTTCAGACACCTGACCACCTCCCTTACCTTTATTGGGCTATGATAAATTCATTAAAATAGACATTGATAATTTTATAAGACAAAAATTTTTCTAACCCTATTTTTATTTCGTCACTTAACATTTGTTTTCCTTCATTTCCTTTTAATTCTTCAGCACTTTTTGATCTTAAAATTGTTATAATTTTATCTTGAAGCTGTATTTTCCTTTCTTCAATTTGTTGAACAGCTTTTTTATCCTCTAATTCAATATAGATATCAACTTTTATTATCCTAGTCCTGTTAGTATCCCTTAAATCAGTGGTGAAAGTACCTAAATTGTAAGTTATTCCTGTAAAATCAACAATATCCTTATCATTAGGAACTTCACCATTGTTTTTAGGTAAAACTAATCTCGTTGCAACTATATAAGATATTGAGGCTGACAATACAATTAAAATAAGACCTACTATGATTAAGAAACTCAAGTTGAACAATGTATATTCTTTTTCCATAACCTCTCTCCTTTTCCTAATTTACAGTAGACCGCAGAACTATTATATTCACCCTTCTATTTGCTAGCCTTCCTTCCCTTGTTTTGTTTGTCGCAATAGGGCGATATTCTCCATAACCTAAAGCTCCTAACCTATTAGGAGAAATCCCTTGATCTACAAAATATTTTACTACAGAAATTGCCCTTCCCGCAGATAATTCCCAGTTTGAAGGGAAAATAAGGGTATTTATTGGAATATTATCAGTATGACCTTCAACTAAAATTTCGTTATCTATTTTTTGTAAAATTAAAGTTAACTTATTGAGCAGCTCAAAGGCACTGGGTTTTAAATCTGCTTTACCTGAATCAAAAAGTATACTATCTTTAAACCTTATTTCTATTCCCTTTGTCTCTATACCGACATAAATACTATCTTCTAAGCCATATTCCTTTATTAAACCTACGAGCTGTTGGTAAGTCTCTAACAATTCATCATCTTGATCCTTTTGATCTTGATCTTCATCATCGTCTATTGGTAAATTATCTAGATCATTTATATCTATTATTTTTCCTCCATCTAAAACTCCAGATAAGCTTTGATTCAATGAAGCTACTAATTGTTGAAACTTTTGCATATCTATAGTTGAAAAGGAATACAACATGACAAACATACATAAAACCAAAGTAATAACATCACTATATGTTAATAGCCAATTATGTTGACTACTACTTTCTTCTTGAATTTTACGCCGCCTCATCTAATTCATCTCCAGCTTTTTTATTTCTTAAATTTTCCCTATCGCTAGGAGCTAAAAAGGCTTTCAGTTTTTCTTCAACAATCCTTGGGTTTTCCCCAGCTTGGATTGATAATAAACCCTCAATAACAACTTCCTTGAGCAAAATTTCTTCACTACTTTTCACTTTTAATTTTGCAGCTAAAGGGTTAAAGAAAAGATTAGCTAAAATTACGCCATAAAAAGTTGTTATTAAAGCTACTGCTAGCCCTGGGCCAATGGTTTCTGGATTATCTAGATTTTCTAACATCCTAATCAGACCAATTAAAGTTCCCGCCATTCCGAAGGCTGGAGCATAGGAACCCATAGTCTCAAATAATCCTCTACCTAACTTATGTCTATCTTCTAAAAAGGCAAGTTCTGTTTCTAAGATATTTCTAACTAATTCAGGATCAGTACCATCTACAACCAGTTGTACACCTTTTTTAATAAAATTATCTTCTATTTCTGTTATTTCATCTTCTAGTGAAAGTAAGCCTTCCCGCCTTGCCTTTTCTGAAAATCTAACCATAAGGCTAATAATTTCACTTGAAGAAAAGTTGTTTTTACTTATCGTTTTTTTAATAGTTTTTACCATCTGTTTTATCTGTTCCAAAGGATAACTAATTATAGCTGCACTAATTGTCCCACCTAAAACTATTAACAAGGAAGAAGTCGAGTAAAATGTTCCTAAAGGCCCTCCAGCCCTTAAGGCAACCAAAAATAGGACAATACCACTAACAAGTCCAATTATTGTTGATAAATCCAGCATAATTACACCTCTCTCTCAGGTCGATGAATACGTCTTTTAAATTTTACCACTTTATTTACTACTTCTTCACAGCTTTCTTTAACTACAAATTTTTTACCATTAGTGAGAGTTATAACTGTATCAGGAGTACTTTCAATAATCTCAATCAAATCACAATTCACATAGTATTTCTTATTATTTAATCTAGTTACTTGGATCATTTTAATCACCTTTTTTTATCTACATCCCCACAAGATGTGGGGATGTATAAATTTTATCTACCTTTTAAGGTTTATCAATTCATTTAAAATTTCATCAGATACAGTAATTATCCTTGAATTAGCTTGAAATCCCCTTTGAGTTATTATCATATCAGTAAACTCTTGAGCTAAGTCCACATTAGACATTTCTAAAGTACCTGGCATAATACTTCCTGAACCATTTTCACCTGGAATACCTTCTAATGCTACTCCAGAGTTATTTGAAGGAACATATAAGTTATCACCGGTTTTTAAAAGTCCTCCTGGGTTATTAAATTTAGCTAAACCTATTGTGGCAATTTTAGTTAAACTTCCATCATCATTTACTATGTTGACATCACCAGCTTGGTCAATAATAAAAATGGCATCAGACGGAATTTGAATACGCCTTTCATCATTTGGCACTTCGTCTAATGTAGTATACAGAGGATTATCATCATCATCTAAAGGAATATCTCCCCTTAGTAGATAGTAACCATTGGTGGCAGATACTAAGTAACCCTCACTGTCTAATTCAAAATTACCTGCCCTAGTATAGTACTTTTCGTCTCCAATAGAAACTATAAAAAATCCATCTCCTTCAATACCTAAATCAGTTATTCTCCCTGTTGATTGTAAACTCCCTTGGGTATGGTTTACCGATATGTTAGCGATGGATACCCCTAAACCCACTTGCATTGGGTTTGTTCCTCCTCTACCACCTGTTGGTGCAGAAGCACCTTTTAATGTTTGGCTAAATATATCTTTAAAATTAACTTGGCTAGTTTTATATCCTAATGTATTGACATTGGCGATGTTATTACCAATAACATCCATTCTCGTTTGGTGATTCCTCAAACCACTTACACCTGAAAATAATGACCTTAACATTAATATCCTCCTTCAATTTATTATTTGTTAAACCTGTAGGTATTTCTGTCGATCCATACCTACTCAGCTTCCTATAAAGGTCCAGCTGATTAAAGTATTAAGGCACTATCAATTTCTGTAAAAATTTTTTCCTTTAAATTATCCTTGTCTATGGCAGTGATAATTACCCGTTTTTGAGGATTTACTATATAAGCATTGCCATTTACTAACACTAAAGAATCTTTACTTCCTTTTTCTTTAAGCTTGTCCATTGCCAAATTAAGTTTTGCCAATTCTATGGCATCTAAATTAATTCCCCTTTTTTCCAACCTTCCATTGGCATGTTTTGAGATTGTTAAATTAGCTAGCTCTTGTTGAAAAACAGTTTTAAAATTTTCAGATTTAATAGTTGAATTAACTAATTTAACCTTTTGTTGATTATAAGGTAACAATTGAGGGTTAATGATCTTTGTCATTTTCGTCCCCCCTAGCCACTGAGATAATCTCTGTTAATTTATATTGTCTAGAATTTACTTCAACAAAAAATTCTCCACCTTTTTGCAATACTTTATCTACTAATCCGGAAATAGTGTGATCTCCAGTTTGAATTTCTACAAACTTACCTACTAAGTTAAAAGCATTTACAGAATCAAAACCTACTCCTAAGAGGTAGAACATTTTAGAAAAATTGTTATTTAAATTAACCATTTGTTCTAAAGCACTAAATTGTGCCATTTGAGCCATAAACTCTTTATCGTTAGTCGGTGAAAGGGGGTCTTGATACCTGAGCTGGGCTACTAAAACCTTTAAGAAATCCCCTTGTGTAAGAGTTCCTGTTTCATTCACTTTTTGAAAGTTAGTGACATAGCTTGATTGAATTTTCATTTATTCACCTCCTAAACCTTATAATTGTATTTAGTTGTGATTAAATCAGATATTTGTTGGGGTAACTCTAAATCTTCTAATTCTTTAACATTAAACTTAAACTGACTTAAAACTTGGTGTTCTTTTCTTCCCTTATCCTCATTTCCTCTATAATCATCCATAACAAATTCTAAGTTAACTTGTTCAAATTCAAAGGAGTTGTTAGTAAGCCTTTGTTGTAGTTCTTGTTCATTATCCCTTAAATAATTAAATCCTAATTGTTCTGATGCTACTATTTTAATGTTCAATATCCCTTTATCTAAGGAAAGATGGATTTTTACTTCCCCTAATTCTTCTGGATGAAGCTTGATTGTAGTTTTTGTTGTCCCTTTTTCTTTAATAATTTGGAAATCTCGATTTAAAAGTTCCACTGATGATTGAAATAAAGTTTGAAAATTATCTTGGATGTTGAAAGAATCTACATCAAGGGAATTTTGAGGAAAATCTGTCATCATTTCATTAATACTGTTTGGAAAATCAGTGTTAATAATATCTTTAGAACTTTCACCTTCAACTCTTACAACTTTTGTATTATTAATAACTTCCTTAATATTCCCTTCACTTCGATAAAAGAGACCTGTTTTAAACTTTTGCCAACCTACTTGAACATTAGAATCCATTTTTAACTTTTCAGTTCCATTAATACTTATTGGTTGATTTAAAACACCCAATAAATTATTATTCAAATTTTCTTTAAGGCTATTTTCAATAAAAGTCGGTATACCTTTTTCAGAAAAATTATCTTTGTTATGTAGATTTAAATTGATTCCGTCAAATTGTTTTTCAAATTTAATTTCTTTGTATTGATCTATTTCTA
Organism: Anaerobranca gottschalkii DSM 13577; assembly: GCF_900111575.1. Taxonomy (NCBI): domain Bacteria; kingdom Bacillati; phylum Bacillota; class Clostridia; order Eubacteriales; family Proteinivoracaceae; genus Anaerobranca; species Anaerobranca gottschalkii. Next base: position 31,073 of record NZ_FOIF01000008.1, read on the forward strand.
AATACTTTAAAATAAGATCATTGTCTGATAGATTATTGTCTGTTTTTAAATTATACTCTGGTTTTGGTAAGGAAAAGGGTTCTTTTACAGACTCTAATATTTCTAATTGTTGTAAGGGTTCTAATTCTAATTGTTGTAAGGGTTCTAATTCTAATTGTTGTAAGGGTTCTAATTCTAATTGTTGTAAGGGTTCTAATTCTAATTGTTGTAAGGGTTCTAATTCTAATTGTTGTAAAGGTTGGTCTAATTGCTGTTGAAAAACAGCTAAAAAGGATAAATCAAAAATCTCTTCTTCATTCTCCTTTTTATCTAATGGAAAAAAGAGCTGTAATGTTTCAAATTCTACCTTCACAAACTTCACCTCCTTTCTAAATTAAAAGATATTACATCATTTTAAGGATTAAGGCTGCAGCCCGTTGACTATCTAAAGCAGATAGTATTTCTGATACTTTTTGAGAAGTCATGAAATTAAAAATCTTAATTATTTCCTCATCTGGCATATGGGTTAAAATAGCTGCTGCATCCTTCGCCCGCATGGTTGTCAAGTTTTTTGCTAAATTTTCTAACCTCTCTTCTTCAGACTTTAAATTTTCTTCCCTTTCTTTTAATTGTAATTCAAATTCTTTTAATTCCCTTTCTCTACTTAATAATTCCTGTTCTTTTTTCAAGTATTCTTGTTTAATCTTAGTAATTTCTTCTTTTTGATTTTCTATAATTTTTCGTAGAGAAGTGATAGTATCTTCATAGTTTGAAATTTGCTTATTTAACTCTTCTATCTGCTCATTATGATCTGTAAATTTTAAAAAAGGAACTTTAATAATCCCTAGACTACCTGCTAATAAAGTAAAAATTACAGATCCTATCAAAAGGGGAACTAATACAATATAAAAGATCGCTTTTATTCTTGGAATACTAATCATCTAAGCCCCTCCTAAAAACTTCCTGCTTATCACTAAATCATCAAGGATTGTTTGCTCCTGGTATAATAATTCTTTCTTATATTCCTCAAACTTCTTTTCCTTTAATGTATTAATAGTTTTATATTCCTTTTCCAAAGAAATTGCTTTATCCTTTGCCTGTTGCAAATTATTTTCTAATAATGCTTTCTGTCTAACTAAGTTATTCATCAAAGCTTTTAAATCATTAATATACCTTTTATGAATAAATAAGAAGTGTCCTGTAACTATCTTGTTTTTTTCACAAGTGACTTTTGATAGAGTTATTATTCTTCCATTTATATCATCGATTTTTTTTTGGCAATCACTTATTTCTTTAGTTAAAGTACTAATTTTAGCTACTTGTTCATTAAGTAAGATTTTTTTATAGTCTAAAAGTTTTTGGAGCTTAAAATGGAACTTTTGCATTTTATCACCTTTTAAATTAAATACTTTCAAGCTTTGACATTATTTCATTAAAGGAATATTTTTCTTCAACCTTTTGTTGTAAAAATTCCCTGATTTTATTGATCTTTTTAATTGATTCATCGATATCTTTGTTACTCCCTGTCTTATATGCTCCAATATTGATTAAATCTTCAGCATTATAGTAGTTTGCTAACAGCTTTCTTAAATTACCAGCAAAGTTTAAATGTTGTGGTGTTACTATTTCCGCCATTAGTCTGGATATACTATTGAGAACATCGATAGCAGGATAATGGTTTTGGGCAGCTATTTTACGGGATAGAAAGATATGACCATCTAATATCCCCCTAACTGCATCGGTTATAGGCTCATTAAAGTCATCTCCATCAACTAAAACGGTGAAAAAACCTGTTATAGTTCCTTTGTGACTTGTACCACATCTTTCAAATAATTTAGGTAAAAGGGCAAAAACTGATGGTGTATAACCCCGACTAGTAGGAGGCTCCCCTAAAGATAATCCTATTTCCCTCTGTGCCATAGCTAGCCTTGTAACAGAATCCATAAGCAACATTACGTCTTTATTGTTATCTCTAAAATACTCAGCTATAGCCATAGCAACAAAGGCTGCTTTTAATCTCACCAAAGGAGGTTGATCAGAAGTTGCTACTATTAAAACACTTCTTTTCAACCCTTCTTCTCCTAAATCCCTTTCGATAAAATCCTTTACCTCTCTACCCCTTTCACCAATTAAAGCTATAACATTGACCTCAGCTTGAGTGTTCCTTGCAATCATACCCATCAAAGTACTTTTCCCAACACCACTTCCTGCAAAAATTCCCATTCTTTGCCCTTTTCCTACCGTTAATAATCCATCAATAGCTTTAATTCCAACTGGTAAAATATCTGTAATTCTCGGACGTGTTAATGGGTTAGGAGGGGAATTCATTACATTAAATAGAGTTAAATCATCAGGGTATGGCAAATCATCAATGGGATGCCCCAATCCATTTAATACTCTGCCTAGCAAACTTTCTCCCACTAAGACTTTCATTCCATGACCTAAACATTCAACCTTACAACCTGGTCCTATGTCGAATATTTCACTTAAAGGCATTATTAACGTCGTATTATGCTGAAATCCCACTATTTCCCCGTAAATTACATTTCCCTTGGAATTTCGTATAATACACGTATCCCCTATGTTACCCCATGGTCCTCTACACTTTATAACTAAACCTACTATTTCTTCAATAACTCCCACTGGTCTTAAAAGGGATAAATTATCTATTCTCTTTTTTATCTTATCAATATGTAACAGATTACTAGGCATTTGACATCCTCAATTCCTTAATAATCTCATCTAGCTTTTCTTTTAAATCATAGGTTATATATCCCTGTTCTGTAATTATTTTAATTGACCCTTTGGGGATTTCTTGGGATGAAGATACTTTGATTCCTTCTTGTCCGGTAAAATTTAAGTATTCTATCAGTATATTATTATCCTGAGGATTTGTAACAATCTCAGTTATTTTTTTATCTGAGACCATAGGAAGTAGTAATTTATAAAGGTCTATGATTAAATCAACTTTTTCTACTATTAGTTGATCTATTAACTTTTTAGTAATATATAAAGCTATTTCCTGGACTTCTGAACTTGCTTCTTCCAAAGCTTTCTCTTTGTATAAATTAAATTCCTCTACCAAATTATTAAAACGCTGAGTAAAGCTTGTCTCTAATTGAAGGAGTCTTTCCTTCCCTTGATTAAAGCCTTCTTGATAACCTTTTTGAAAACCTTCTTCTATCCCTTGCTCCCTTAAATATTGGGCTTCTTGATGTGCTTGTTGTAAAATAGCTTCCTTCTCCCTTAAAGCTTGCTGAATTAATTCTTCATAATCTATACTGGGGGGCAATTCTTCAATATTTTTTTCTCTATTATCTTTGATTAATGGAAATTTTAATGTTTCAATTTTCCTATAATCTACTGCCTTAGCAAAATTTCCTTTGATTATTCTAGACAATTATTTCATCCCCTCCCCCGCCACGGGCGATAATAATTTCTCCAGTGTCTTCTAATTTTCTAATTAAATTAACTATTTTTTGTTGGGCTTCTTCTATATCCCTCAAACGAACTGGACCCATATATTCCATTTCTTCTTTAATTAATTCAGCTTGACGTTTAGACATATTCTTAAATATTTTATTTGAAACCTGTTCTGGAGCAATTTTCAAAGATAAAGCAAGTTCTTGATTATTTACTTCCCTTATAACCCTTTGTATTGCCCTATCATCGAGGTTGATTATGTCATCAAAGACGAACATCTTTCTCCGGATTTCTTCCGCCAGTTCTGGATCTTCAATTTCTAAATTCTCAAAAATCGTCTTTTCAGTTCCTCGATCAACTTTGTTAATTATATCAACAATAACATCAATTCCTCCAGCCCTCGTATAGTCCTGATTTGACAATGAAGAAAGTTTTTGCTCTAAAATCCCCTCTACTTCCCTAATAACCTCCGGTGATGTTCGATCCATCTGAGCAATTCTCCTAACAATATCACTTTGTTTTTCAGGAGATAAACCAGATAAAACAATGGCTCCTTGTTCCGGTTGCAAAAAGGAAAGGACTAATGCTATAGTCTGGGGATGTTCATTAGCTAAATAATTTAATAATTGTTGAGGATCTGCTTTCCTGACAAAATCAAAGGGCTTAACCTGTAAAGTAGCAGTTAATCTACTGATAATATCTAAAGCTTTTTGATTGCCTAAAGCCCGTTCTAAAACTTCCTTTGCATACTGGATACCACCTTGGGTAATAATTTCTTGAGCCATACATAATTCTTGAAACTCTTGTAAAATGGCATCCCTTTCTTCGTTGGTAATCTTACGGGCATTGGCAATTTCAAGGGTAAGTTGCTCGATTTCTTCATCGGTTAAATGTTTAAATATCTCTGCAGAAACTTCAGGTCCTAAACTAATTAACAAAACTGCAGCTTTCTTTTTCCCTGAAATTCCTTGTTGCCTTAACATCCTTTCACCCCTATTCCTCCGCTAGCCAAGTTCTTAAAACCTTTGAAAATCCTTCTGGATTCTTTTTCGCTAGTCTCTTTAATGATTCTGTTTTATCTTTTGGATTAATTTCTATTTCTTCTTCACTTACATCTGTAGTTGCTGCAATAGGAGGTATTTCATAATCATTCTTTTTGTTTCGGAATAACAATAGTCCTAATACAACTACTGCCCCTAAGATAGTACCTAAAATCAATGCCACATCTTTAGTTAACCAAGGCATTTTAATAGTAATTGGAGGTTGATCCACTCCTACATCTGAAGAAGTAAATTCTTTACCTATTACACTTATTTGATCCATTCTGTTTACTGTATCAAGGCCTGCAGCAACAGCAATAAAATCACTTATGATTTCCTTTTCTTCATCTTCTAATTCTTTATTAAGCATTACTGCCACTGATAGCCGTTTCACTGCACCGGGAGCTACCACTAAATGTTCCTTGACTTGATTTATTTCGTAATTTATAATTTCTTGTCTACGTTCAGCCTCGCTACTACCGTCATTGATCCCAGGGTAATAGGGAATTTCTCCATCACCTGGGGTATATTCACCATAATTACGGTAGTATTCCTCTAATACCTCCATACTTCTTATAATTCTTTCTCCATTAGTCAGTGGATCAAATAATTGGGTTTCCTTTACCAATCTATCGAAATTCAATTCAGCATTTACTTTAACGGCAACTTCACCATAGTATAATTTCAACAAAGAAGTTAAACTATTTTCCAAATTCTTTTCAAATTCTTCTTTAATTTGCATATTTTTTCTAATATTTTCATTAATGTCAGTATAATCATTTGAATAATCACCATCTAATGGCCGCATATTTTGATCTGTTAGGAAAACGTTATCATAAGTTAAGCCTTCAACACTATGGGCAACTAAATGTTTAATTCCACTTATTTGACCTGGACTTAATCTTACCCCCGGTTTAAGAAATAGGGTTACAGCAGCTTTAGCTGGTTCCCGTTCCCGTATGTATATAGAATCTTTAGGGAGAGTAATCAAGACTTGAGCCCTAGTAACTTCTTCAAATAACTCAATGGTTCTGCGGATTTCTCCCTGTAAAGCTTGCAAGTATAGCATCTGTCTTTCAGATTCCGGTGCAAAACGGCTAATATTTTCTAGTAATTCATAACCAATTACTCCAGAATTCCTTGGCAGTTGTAGACTGGCCATTTGTATACGAACATCATCTGCTAAGTCTTTAGGAACTTGAATTCCTGTACCGCCATCTATAACTTTATATTTTATGTTTCTTTCCCTCAGCTTCATTGTTATTTCAGCTACATCTTGACTACTTAAATTGGTAAAAACTGTTTCTAAATCAGAAGTAAACAACAGTAGGGAAGACATGGTCAATGTGGTAATAGTAAAAAATATAATTGCTATAATTTTTGTTTTATCTTTAGCTGATTTTGCAGTCCAAAATTCCCTTAACTGCTCAGCTATATTCCCATTTACTAGATTCATTCCTTCACCCCTTATTTAAAATAAACTGGGTAACCTAATTACACTTGCATACGCATTATCTCATTATATGCATCTACAGCTTTATTCCGCACCTGTACCGTTAACTGTAGTGCAATATTTGCTTTTTCCGTAGCTATCATAACATCGTGTAAATCGACATTTTCCCCAGCCGCTAATTTTTTAGTTAAAGTATCTGCTTCCTTTTCTAATCTATTAACTTCCATTAAAGCATTTCGTAGATAATAGCCAAATCCTTTATTATTGTTAGCAGTCCCTTGCTTTTGGGACAAATTTAAATTAGCACCAATTCTTTCAATCATTATTATAAATCACCTGCCTATCTACCTATTTCTAAAGCTTTTAAAGCCATAGATTTAGTATTATTTAATGCCGTTATATTAGCTTCATAAGCCCTACTTGCGGAAATCATATTTACCATCTCTTGGACAATTTCTACATTGGGCATTTTTACAATCCCGTTTTCATCGGCATCTGGATGAGAGGGATTGTATACTTCTATAAAAGGAGAAGGATCTTCTACAATTTTTACTGCTTTAACTCCCCTTTGTTGGTTAACCCTTACTAAACTGCTTCTAAAAAAGCTATCAAAGGTATTTTCTCCCCTTGCCGCTAATACTACCTCTTTCCTTCTATAAGGCCCACCATTGGGAGTTCGGGTAGTATTGATGTTAGCAATATTTTCTGAGATAATATCTAATCTTAACCTTTGAGCTGTTAACCCTGAAGCACTTATATTCATAGTATTAAAAAGAGACATTTTTACTACCTCCTTCCTTCACTAATAACAGTTTGAAGGGTATTAAATTTTTTAATCAACTGTTGTACCATAGCAGAATGATAAATGGTGTTTTTGGCCATTTCTGCACCTTCAAGTTCAATGTCTACGTTATTTCCATCTAATCTCATTGTGGTACTATTATCTCTATATATTTTAGGATAAATATCATTAAGGGATTTTCTCCCAATAGGGATATGTCTCGGATTTGTCAAGTTACCTCTAATCCCTTTATTTGATAAACTTTGCCTAAGTAATGATTTAAACTCAACATCACTTCTTTTAAAACCAGGAGTATCTATATTTGCAAGATTATTAGATAAAACCTGATGTCTAACAGTTGAACCCTCTATAGATTTTTCTAGAACTTTAAAAATCGGACTAGAAAATAACCCATTCATTTTTTCACCCCTTTTTAACTAACTATTTGTGTATTAAAACAAATCCTTATTAAAAATTCGAGTTTTTTCGCCAAAATCCTTTTTTTTATTTAAAATAAATATTAATACTTTAGTCTTAAAAAGTAATGAATAATAAAAAGAACAAAGTCTTCCTCTTAAGAAAGGAAGACTTTGCTTAATTTTTAACTATTTCTTAATTTCCTTAATTCTTCTAAAAGCTTTTCATTCTTAATTTTTATATAAGTACCTTTCATACCTAATGAGCGGGACTCAATAACTCCAGCACTTTCAAATTTCCTTAGGGCATTTACTATAACTGATCTAGTAATTCCCACTCTATCTGCTACTTTACTTGCAACTAATAAACCTTCGTTACCATTTAATTCTTCAAAAATATGTTCAATAGCTTCTAATTCAGAATATGATAATGTAGCTATGGCTAATTGTACTATAGCTTTATTTCTTGCTTCTTCCTCAACTTCACTGGCTTTTGCTCTAATAATTTCCATTCCTACTACTGTTGCACCATACTCAGCTAATAGTAGGTCTTCATCGGTAAATTCCTCTGTAAATCTCGCTAATACAAGGGTACCTAACCGCTCTCCATTGCCTATAATAGGGACAATAGTTGTAATATTATCCTCAAACAAGCATTTTTCTTCTCCATCAAAAACACATACATTTTTAGATTTTAAATTTGGAGAAGTTTCAGTAACTCTAAGAAGTTGTTCATTATATTCTTCTGGGAATTTTCCTGTAGGTAAAACATCGTTTTTCATAACTTCACATTCAAATTCTTTAACTATAGCAGAGCCTAAAATTTTACCCTTTCTACTAGCCACATAAACATTAGCAGAAATAATATCCCTTAAAACTTCAGCCATTTCATTAAAATCTACTGCTTGAGCAGTACTCCTTTGTAACAACCTGTTAATTTTTCTAGTCTTTTTTAGTAATTCTTGCATCTTCTATTCCTCCTATTAATATAATTTATTGTGTGCAGATTAAGTAAGCTAATTACAATATCTTTTGGGGCTAATTATGTCTTCTCTATGTTTAAAGTTAGGCTCTAGGATGATTGGCTAGATAGACATTTTTAAGTTTGTCTTTTGTAATGTGGGTATAAATTTGGGTAGTTTTAATATTTGTATGGCCTAACATCTCTTGAACTGCCCTTAAGTCTGCCCCATTGTCCAAAAGATGTGTGGCGAAACTATGCCTAAAGGTATGAGGAGACACATTAAATTTAATAGCTAGTATTTCCACATATTTATCAATAATTCTTCTAATACTTCTATCGGTTATAGCATCTCCAAACTTATTGACAAATAAATAAGGGTGTTTTTTATTTTTCATTAACTTTACTCGAGATTTTTCCAGATAAAGACGGATAAACTCACAAGCTTTTGAGCCCACATAAACATACCTCTGTTTATTTCCTTTACCATTGACCAAAATTAAACCCCTAGCAAGTTGTAAATCTTTCAAAGTAATATTTACCAATTCACTTACCCTTAGCCCAGAAGAATATAACAACTCCATTATAGCCCTATCCCTTAAGCCAAGTTCTTCGTTTATATCTGGTGCTTCTATTAATTCTGCAATTTGTTGTTGATATAAAAACTTAGGTAGTTTTTTTTCTGTTTTCGGTGAATGTAGTTTAGTTATCGGGTTATTTTGTAAATAACCATGTTTTACTAAGTACTTAAAAAAGGATCTAATGGCTGACAGTTTTCTATTTATTGATTTCTTAGAGTAATTTTGATTTTGAAGATATGCTAAAAATCTTCTAATAGTTAAATGACTAACTGATTTGTGTCCCTCATCACCTTGTTCTAGAAAGCTTAGGAACTGTTCTAAATCCACTCTGTAATTAGTTATGGTATGAGGAGAACAGTTTTTTTCAACAGAATACCCTTGTAAAAATTCATCTACCCACATTTTCATATTCCCACCTACACTTATATAATATCAAAGTAAATTATTTTTTTCAAGGGAAATTATAAACTTTTCGTAAAATTTATAATTGTTTCTAGGGCTCTGTCTTTATAATATTCATATTTTTGTTTTTTATCTTTTATTTTTTTCTCCGGTGGTAAAAAAAGTCCAAAGTTAATATTCATAGGCTGAAAATTTTTTATGCTTGAATCAGATAAATAATTAGTTAAGGAACCTATAGCCGTTTCTCTAGGAAAAGATTTATCAAAAATAATACTATAAGCAACAGCCAATCCTGTAGCTATAGCTTCCACATAACCTTCAGATCCTGTAATCTGTCCAGCAAAATAGTAATTAGGATTGTGTTTTAACTGCAGTTTATTATTTAGTAAAGAAGGGGAGTTTATATATGTATTACGATGCATTACTCCATACCGTACAAATTCTGCTTTTTCTAGACCGGGAATTAGCCTAAATACCCGTTTTTGTTCACCCCATTTTAAATGGGTTTGAAAACCTACTAAATTATACAAAGTTCCTTCTTTATTATCTTGCCTTAACTGCACCACTGCATGATAGGTTTCCTTTGTTTCTGGATGTTCTAAACCTACAGGTTTTAACGGACCAAAAAGTAGTGTTTTTTCTCCCCGCCTTGCCATTTCTTCTATTGGCATACATCCTTCAAAATAGATTTCCTTTTCAAATTCTTTAATTGGTACAACCTCTGCGTTAATTAATTCATGGTAAAATCTTTGGTATTGTTCTTCATTCATTGGGCAGTTAATATACTCCCCATCTCCTTTACCATATCTAGAAGCAAAATAAGCTTTGGAAAAATCTATAGATTCCTTTGTCACTATAGGAGCTGCAGCATCGTAGAAATATAAGTATTCATCCCCTGTTAAACTTTTTATACTTTCAGCCAATTTACCGGTAGTTAAAGGTCCACTAGCTATTACTGTAGGATATGAAAAATTCAAATCTGTAACCTCTTCATTTATAACAGTAATATTGGGATGATTTTTTATTTTTTCAGTAATCATTTTTGCAAACAAATGTCTATCTACCGCTAAAGCCCCTCCTGCCGGAACCTTAGTTTGATCAGCACATTCCATCAATAAAGAATTAAGTAATCTGAGTTCTTCTTTTAATAGTCCAACGGCATTGGTAAGACTGGCGGCTCTAAGGGAATTACTACAAACTAATTCACCAAATAGGTCAGTATGGTGTGCAAGGGAATTAACCTTTGGCCGCATTTCATATAACTCAACTTTAAAACCATGATTAGCTAACTGCCAAGCACACTCTGAACCTGCCAATCCTGCTCCAATTACTATTACTTTATTCATATTTTCAACTCCTGTCTTTAACAAAGCCACATTTTTCACTAGAACAAACAAATTTTTTATTGTTTCCTCTACCTTTTTCCACTAAATAACTTCCACATTTAGGACAAATTTCCCCAATTGGTTTATCCCATGATTGAAACTCACATTCTGGATATCTAGAACAGCCAAAAAATTGTCTTCCCTTTTTGGTTTTCCTTATCACAACTTTACCTTGTTTACAAATAGGACAAACAATTCCTAATTCCTCAACTAAGGTTTTTGTATTTCTACATTCAGGAAAACCTGGGCAAGCTAAAAATCTTCCAAACTTACCTAATTTATAAACCATATTTCTACCACATTTTTCACAAACAACATCACTTATTTCATCTTCTAATTCAACTTGAGGTATTTGGGCTTCTGCTTTTTGTAAATCTTTCTGAAAATCTTCATAAAAAGCTTTTATTAAATCTTCCCAAGATTCTTTCCCTTCTTCAATTTTATCTAATTTATCTTCCATTTGGGCTGTAAAGGATATATCTACAATTTTAGGAAAATGTTCTAACATTAAATCTGTAACTATTTCCCCTAATTCTGTAGGTACAAAAACTTTTTTATCTTTTATTACATAACCACGATTAGAAATTGTATCGATTATAGGTGCATATGTACTTGGTCTTCCAATTCCTTTTTCTTCTAGAGTTTTAACTAACATTGCCTCAGTAAATCTTGGAGGTGGTTGAGTAAAATGTTGTTTAGGATCAACTTTCAAAAGATTTAATATCTCACCTTCTTTAACAATCCCTTTGAAAACCAACTCTTCATCTTCTATTTCATCTTGACCTTCAAGATAAACTTCAGTAAAACCAGAAAACTTTAGAATTGAACCAGTTTGTCTAAAAGTGTAATCTGAATTTTTTATATCTATAGTAAGAACATTATAAACAGCTGAAGCCATTTGAGAAGCAATAGTCCTTAACCAAATCAATTTATATAACTTATATTGATCATTAGTTAAAAACTCTTTAATTTCATCGGGATTATTGTTTAAATCTGTAGGTCTTATGGCCTCATGGGCTTCTTGTGCATTTTTTTTGCTTTTATATTTCCTTATCTCTTTACTAATATATTTTTCACCATAATTATTGACTATATAATTTCTTAAATTTCTTATAAACTCATCGGATAATCTAGTTGAGTCTGTTCTTATATAAGTAATTAAACCTACAGAACCCCTTTTACCTAGTTTTATTCCTTCATAAAGCTGTTGAGCAATCATCATAGTTTTTTTAGGAGAAAAATTTAGTTTTCTAGCTGCTTCTTGTTGCAAATTACTAGTAGTAAAAGGAGGAGAAGGATGTTTCTGCCTCTCTGTTTCCTTAACTTTATCAACTAAAAACTGACCTTTTTCGATGACAGAAACTATCCTGTCCATTTCTTCTTTAGTATTGATTTCTATTTTATCATCTTTATAACTTACTAATTTAGGCTGTAATATTTCTTGCTGAGCATTTTGTAATTCAACTTGTAAAGTCCAATACTCTTTGGGGATAAAGTCTCTTATCTCCCTTTCCCTGTCAACTATTAATCTAACAGCTACCGATTGAACCCGTCCTGCACTTAAACCCTTTTTTACTTTCCTCCAAAGCAATGGACTAATTTTATATCCTACTATTCTATCTAAAATTCTTCTAGCTTGTTGCGCATCGACTAAAGCTTGATCGATATTTCTTGGATTTTTAAAACCTTCCTTAATAGCTTTGGGAGTAATTTCATTAAATACCACCCTACATCTTTCCGTTGTATCTATTCCAAAACTATTAGCAAGATGCCATGAAATAGCCTCTCCTTCTCGATCAGGGTCTGTAGCTAGAAAAATTTTATCTGCTTTTTTGCCAGCCTTTTTTAGTTCCTGCAATATTTTACCTTTCCCTCTAATTGTTATATATTTAACTTCTAAACTTTCTAAGTCCACACCTAACTGGCTTTTAGGTAGATCTATAATATGGCCCATTGATGCTTTAACATCATAATTTTTGCCTAAAAATTTTTTTATAGTTTTTGCTTTAGATGGTGACTCCACAATTACCAAATTCATAATAACCCTCCTCACGGGAAATGACTTTATAATTTTATTTAATTTTTTACTAAAAGTCAACTTTTCCCACCCATTGATATGTATTAAACCCGATTTTTTTAATTAAACCCTTTATTTCAAGGGTAATTAAATTAGATAATATTTGGGAAATCTCTAATCCTGTAGTTAATACTAAATATTCAACGGAAAATTCTTGTCCCATTGTAGCTTTAACTATTTCTTTTTCTACAGAAGTTAAATTAATATCCCCTCTTTGTTGATTACAACTATATTGTACGTTATATTCAGATAATATATCTTCATATTTACTAACAACTATTGCACCTTCTTTCAACAATTTATTAGTACCTGTACTAAGAACACTATTGATATTTCCCGGCACTGCAAAAACATCTCGACCTTGAGAAAGGGCAAAATCGGCAGTTATTAATGAACCACTTTTTAAACTAGCTTCCACTACAACGACCCCTTTAGCTAAACCACTTATTATCCTGTTCCGTGCAGGAAAATTCCCTGATAACGGTAAAGTCCCTAATGGAAAAGTAGTTAACAATAATCCTTTTTCCTCCATCTCCCTATACAACTTTTCATTTTGTTTTGGATAAATTACATCTAGACCACAACCTAAAACTCCAATGGAACTCCCTTGACCTTCCAAAGCTCCTTTATGGGCCCAAGCATCTATCCCACTAGCCATCCCACTAGTTATTGTATAGCCATTTTTACTTAGAAATTCCCCCATTTCCTGTGCCACCTTTTTCCCATACCAAGTTCCTTTTCTAGACCCTACAATAGCTATATTGTTTAGATTTTTAAGCAAGTCAGTATTTCCTTTACAAAATATTATTGGAGGTGGGTCGTAAATTTCTTTTAATAGCATAGGATAATCAGGATCTTCTTTAATTAAAATCTTTATATTTTTTTCTTTATATTTTAATATAGTTTCCTCTATACAGAAATTATTCATAATTTTTTCTAAATTTTCTTTTGTTTGATTATCTAATTGGAGTGATGTTTCCTTGAATTTTTCTTTAAGTTCCACTATTGAATTTACTTTTGTTGTTATCAACTCCATTTTTTTAGGCCCTATACCTTTTACATAAGTTAATAAAAGCAATAATTCCAATTTATCTTTCATATAAACTCACCCCTTTAGTTGATAATTCTACTAAATTTCGATAATTCCTCTAATTTACAAAAAAAGAACGGGTAAAATTCCCGTTCTTTACTCATCATATTTATAAATTAACTCTCGATTTTCCCAAGTCCGCAATTTAATATGATCCTCATCTACTTCCAATAAATAATTAGGTAACATAGGAGTTTTACCATACCCTTTGGGAGCATTGACAATATATGTTGGAATAGCTAAACCACTGGTATAGCCCCTTAATTTCTCCATTATTTCCAGCCCTTCTTCTACCCTTGTCATAAAATGGGTTGTTCCTTTAACACTCTTAGCATGGAAAATATAATATGGTCTTATTCTTACCTTTAATAATTCATGATTAAGTTTTTTCATTATATGGGGATCATTATTGATTTTATTTAATAAAACCGCCTGATTCCCCATAACAACCCCTGCTTTTGCCAACATATCTGTAGCTTTTTTAACTTCTTTAGTTATTTCTTTAGGATGATTAAATTGAGTATTAAGATAAATGGGAGCATATTTTTCTAAAATTTCACAAAGCTCTTTAGTTATTCTTTGTGGTATAGTTACTAATGCCCTTGTACCAATTCGTATAATTTCCACATGGGGAATATTCCTCAATTCTCCTAAAAGCCAATCTAGTGTACTATCTGCTAACATCAAGGCATCTCCACCGGTCACTAATACATCTCTAATTTCACTATTTGACCGAATATATTCAATTGCCTCTAATAATTGATCCTTAGGTAAATTTTTATCTACTTCTCCTATATTTCTTCTCCTTTGACAATGTCTACAATACATAGCACACTGGTTAGTTACATTTATAATTAACCTATCAGGATATCTTCTAGTAATACCAGGAGCTGGAGATGTATATTGCTCTCCCATTGGATCTTCATGTCCTGAATCATCTAGAATTTCCGCCAACTGAGGTAAAGATTGTAATCTAATAGGACAGGTTGGATCATCCTTAGACATTAAAGCTGCATAGTAAGGTGATATAGCCCACCTATTTTTTTCTCCAGATTTTTTTATTTCTTCTATTTCTTTATCAGTTAAATTTAAAATGGCAGATAAAGTCTCTACATCACTGATTCTATGTTTGATTTGCCATTTCCAATTATTCCAATCCTCTTCAGTCCCCCCTAGCATCTGAAGAAGTTTAGCCTTCTGCTGATTGTACTGTTCTTCTATACCATATCCTACCGGTATTTTATCTTTAACATCTAAATAATCTTGAATACGACTCTTTAATTCAGCAGCTCTTTTTAATGACACCTCTCTTTTATTAATTTCATTCATTCTACCACCTCCAAATTACATTATAACTTAAAATCTTTCGTGTTTCAATTTTTTTGATATTCTACATTTCTTCCGGAGCTTCTATTCCTAATAAATTTAAACCATTTTTAATAACTTGAGCAGTGGCTTTTGCCAGCATCAGTCTACCCTGTCTAATATGTGGATTTTCTTCTTTATTGATAGGACAATAATGATAGTATCTGTTAAACTCTTTAGCTACAGTAATTAAATACCTAGCAATTACCGATGGCTTATATCCTTGTATACTATTTTTAACTATATCAGGAAATTGACTTAATTTTTTCACTAAACCATCTTCATATTCGCTATTTAATGCAGCAAAATCTGGGTTTACTTCCTCAGCAACACTTTTCCTTAACAAACTACAAATTCTAGCATGGGAATACTGAACATACGGGCCAGTTTCACCATTGAAATCCAATATCTTATCCCAATCAAAAATAACATTTTTTATTCTATCATTGTATAAGTCTCCAAAAATTATAGCACCTACTCCCACCTGTTTACTAACTTCATCTTTATTTTTTAGATTAGGATTTTTTTCTAATATTATTTCTTTAGTTAAACTAATAGCCTTTTTAATTACATCATCTAGAAATATTAAATTACCTTTACGGGTAGACATTTTACCTTCTTGAAATCTAAAAAGGCCAAAAGGTATATGCTCACAGTTTTCGCTAAACTCAAACCCTGCTATAGCTAAAGTCTTAAAAACTTGTTTGAAGTGGAGAGATTGTTCTGCTCCAACAACATATAACATTTTATCAAATTTATAGTTATTATATCTATAAATAGCTGCACAAATATCTCTAGTAGCATATAAGGTGGCCCCATCTTTTTTCCTTAATAATATAGGAGGTAAATCAAATTTATCTAAATTTACGATTAAAGCTCCTTCACTTATTTCAGTTATTCCTTTATTTATCAGGGTTTCTAAAGTCTCAGGAATTAGGTCATTATAAAATTGTTCTCCTTTATAACTGTCAAAATGTACTCCTAAGATATCGTAAATCCGCTTTAATTCTTTTAAACTAATATCTCTAAACATTTGCCATTTAGCCATCTTTTCTTCATCGCCATTTTCTAAATCCTTAAAAGTATCTCTAGCAAGATCTTCTAAAGATGGGTCTTTTTCTGCTTCTTCATGGAATTTAACATATAAATCATAAAGGTATTTAACGGGATCTTCTGAATTATTTAAAGTTTCTATATCTCCCCATTTATCAAAGGCCACAATAACTTTACCAAATTGAGTACCCCAATCACCGATGTGATTTATGCCAACAACATTAAAACCTAGAAATTTATGGATTTTATAAAGGCTATTACCTATAACTGTACTTCTCAAATGGCCAATACCAAAAGGCTTAGCGATATTAGGAGATGAAAAATCTATAACAACAGTTTTTCCTTCCCCTAAATTAGAACTTCCAAATTTATCACCTTGCTCTAGTATTTCCTTTATTGTTTCTTCCATAAGCTTTGTTGTATCAATAAAGAAATTAACATATGGTCCTAAGTTTACTACCTTAGAAAAACCTTCAGGTTTTTCTATTTTTTCCACTAACTCTTGTGCAATAATAGCAGGAGCTTTTCTTAAAGTCTTTGCTAATGAAAATGTAGGAAAAGCTAAATCTCCATACTCAGGATTATCTGGTTGTTCTATTAAATCAAATATTTCCTGTCTATTTAATCCTGTTAATCCTTCTAATATTTCACTAATGACCTTTTTATATTTATCCATAGTCTACCGCCTTTCAAAATTAGTATTTACTAATAACATTAAAAAATTATATATTTAAAATTATTAATGTGAGGATATACTAATAAAAGTCAATATTATATTGTCCTCCAATGAAAATCTCCTCTCTCTAAACCCTTTAGTAAAATTTCTGCAGTAGCTATATTTGTAGCTACTGGTATATTATGTACATCACATAGTCTCAGTAATGCTGTAATATCAGGTTCATGGGGCTGAGCCATTAAGGGATCTCTAAAAAATAATACTAGATCCATTGAATTCTCTGCAATTTTAGCTCCTATTTGCTGATCTCCCCCTAAAGGACCGGATAAAAATCTGTTAACCTTAAGTCCTGTAGCATCTGATATTTTTTTACCTGTAGTTCCTGTGGCATATAGGGTATGGGCTTCTAAAATTTTTTGATAAGCTATGCAAAAATTAACCATTTGTTGTTTTTTTCTATCATGGGCTATTAAAGCTATATTCATCCAACATTCCTCCTAAGCAAGGTGAAAATATGTATCCAAACATTTACTACATAAAAAGCAAAGACTTTTCTAAAGAAACATTATATCAATTAACTGGCGTTTTGGCAAAACATAGAGAAGAAATTATAAAATTCAGAGATACTAAAAATGAAAAAAGCAAAAAAATTGAAATATTAGTTAAAGATGATTTTGAGAAATTAGGTTTTTTACATTCGGTAACTAATGATATTTATCCCCTTTTCAAAAAGGGTAGTTTATTTGAAGTAGATTTTTACCACCCTCAATATAAAATTGCCATTGAAATAGAAAAAAGTAATCTTTACAGTAAAGTATGGTTAGCTTTATATAAACAATTAGAGTCAAAGGAAATTAAACATGGAATCATTATGGTTCCTAGTATTAAATACTCAAAATCTAAAGTTGAAAATACCTTCCAACTTACTTATCAACGTATTATTAACAATAGTGTTCATTTATTAAAAAACATTGATTCCCTCATAATTATAGGATATTAAACAAAGCCCTTAGGGGCTTTGTTTAATTCTAGATAAATTAAAATTCAAATTCTGTAGAAGCGACAATTAATTTCACAGCATTATTTAAATCATCTACACTTACCATCTCTGAAGGACTGTGTATATAGCGGCAGGGAATTGAAACAACACCTGCCCATACCCCTTCTCTAGAAACGTGGATAGCTCCAGAATCAGTGCCACCAAATTCAAGGACTTCTAGTTGATATGGAATAGATAATTCCTTTGCTTTTTGAATCAACATATCTTTAACCATAGGATGAACCATTATAGACATATCCTTAATCTTAATAGCTGGCCCTTTACCAAGTTCAACAGCCATCCTATGAGCTTTAGGGGTATCACCTACTGCTGTGACATCTACAGCTATAGCTAAGTCTGGGTCTATCCTATAAGCTGCCGTTTTAGCTCCCCTTAATCCAACTTCTTCTTGCACGGTAAAGACAAAGTATAAATTATGTTCAGGGTTTTTAATTTGTTTTAATGCGTTAATCAATACCCAGCAACCTGCCCTATCATCTAAAGCTTTACCTATAACTTTATCACCTTTGTTTTCAAATTCCCTATGAATTACTGCAACTTCCCCAATACTTATTAACTTTTCTGCTTCCTCTTTTGAATTAACTCCAATATCAATAAACATTTTGTCTAAAGTTAATTTTGGAATATCTGTTATTTTCTCACTGCCTATAACTCCAATAATTCCACAATCCAATTTTACCCTTTGACCTAAAAGAATATAAGGGGAAACCCCTCCAATATTAGTAAATCTTAAAAAACCTTCTTTTTCTATGTATGTAACTAATAAACCGATTTCATCTATATGGCTGGCATACATGATTTTTTTATCACTTTGACCTTTTTTTAGTGCAATAACATTACCTAGTTTATCAACAAAGATTTCATCACAATAGTCTCTAATTTCTTCAATAATTAAATCAGCTACCCTTTTTTCATGACCAGAGGGTCCAAAACTTTCTGATAAACGTTTCAATAATTCCATTATATTAAACCTCCTTCAGAAATTTCTTTTAAAATAGCACTAACTAATTTAGTAGTATTTTCAAAGTCTTGGGCATTCATTAAGGATACGGGAGAATGGATATATCTACAAGGTACTGAGATGGTAAAGGTTTGAATCCCTTCCCTTGTTAAATGAATTTTCCCTGCATCGTTACCACCAACAGCTGTTTGACGATATTGGTAAGGTATATTATTTGCTTCCGCTATTTTTACTACCTCTTTCAAAATGTTTTTTTGTACAATAATTGAAGCATCGATTACCGATAATGCTGGCCCATGTCCTAAACGGGTAGAAAACCTATGTTCTACACTTTCAGGGACATCAGAAGCAGAAGTCCCTTCTAAAACAATAGCTATATCTGGATTGACTGTATAAGCAGCTACTGTTGCTCCCCTTAATCCCACCTCTTCTTGTACAGTAAAAGCTCCATAAATTGGGAAAGGAAAATCACTTTTTAAAATCTCAGCTAAAATAGCACAACCTACCCTATCATCAAAAGCTTTACCTTTATATAATTGATCATTTATTTTAGCAAATTGAGTATCAAAGGAACAATAATCCCCTAACTTTACAGATCTTTTAGCATCTTCTTCACTTTTAGCCCCAATATCTATAAAAAGTTGTTCAAAACTCAAAGCAACTTCCCTTTCACTAGGTTTTTGTAAGTGGATAGGTTTTGCTCCGATTACTCCTTTAATTAAATCATCCCCTATTTGTACAGTCTTTGATACTAAAACCCTTGGATCTATTCCTCCCACTGGTCTGAATTTTAACAATCCATTTCTTTCAATAGATGTGATCATTAAACCAATTTCATCCATGTGAGCAGCTATCATTACTTTAGGACCTTTTTTATCTTTACCTTTAATGGCAATTAAATTTCCCAAATAATCTGACTGAAATTCATCTACATAGGGCCCCAATTCCTCTTTTAATAACTTTGCTACTTTTACTTCATTACCTGCTACACCATGGGCATTTGAAAGCTTTTCTAATAGCATTTTAATTCCTCCAATCCCTTCTTATCCAAATTGGCAATATAGAGGGCTAATAGTTTCCCTGCTTTTTTTATATCTTGTATAGCCAAGGTTTCTACAGAAGTATGCATATACCTTTGAGGTAAAGAAACCACTGCTGTAGCAATACCACCCCTTGCTATTTGAATAGCACCTGCATCAGTACCTGAATGACCGGGAGCTGTTTCTAGCTGAATAGGAATATTCCAATTTTCTGCAACTTTTTTCAAGCCTTCAAATACTTTTGGATGGATATTAGGACCTATAGCGAGAACTGGACCATCATCTAATTTAGAAGTGTATTCTTCAGATAATCCTGGCATATCACCAAAACAAACATCTATAGCAATCCCTATATCTGGCACAATCCCATAACTACTTACCATAGCTCCCCTTAAACCTACTTCTTCTTGAACTGTTGCTACAGCATAAACATCGGCAGTATGTACCATTTTTCTTAATTCTTTTAAACACTCAATTATTACTGCTACCCCTGCCCTATCATCTAGAGCTTTACCTGACACATAATTATTTTTTAAATCTAATAAGTTTCTATTAACTACCCCAATATCTCCAACTCCAATTTTTTCTTTAACTTCCTCTTCCGATAATCCAGTATCAATAAATAAATCATACATTTTTATAGCTTTAGTTCTTTCTTCAGGTTCTGTCAAATGGGGTGGTTTAGCCCCTATAATACCATATACTTTCTCTTTCCCGTAAATAGTTACCTCTTGAGCTGGCAAAGTTCTGGGGTCTATACCACCTACCGATGTAAAACGCAAAAATCCCCCTTCTTCAATTTTTGTTATCATTAAACCAATTTCATCCATATGAGCAGCTAACATAATTTTAGGCCCATTACCACTTCCCTTTTTATAACCAATAACATTACCTAATTTGTCTATTTTAGTCTGATCACATAATCTATGGAAGTAATCATTTATCTTAAGACCCACCTTAAGTTCATATCCTGAAACTCCCATAATTTCAGTTATTTCTCGTAAAAAATCCTTTGTTTCCAAAATTCTAACCTCCTTTATGTCCTTTATATTTTGTTATATAACAAGGAGAAGACCTTCAGCCTTCCCCTTAGGCATATTATTTAATTCTACAATAAATTTAAAAACCCTTTATTTTATCCCCATTATTATAAATATTAACCCTCTTTAACTTTAATTTAGATAAAAAAATCTTAAAATATATGCCAGTAGTTAATAAAACTATTCCAATAAAACCTATAGCTAAATATTCTTTTATTGACCAATTAAAAATATAGCTAATTATTAAAAGATAAACATAGCAAGTGTTAAATTTGCCCCAAAAATTAGCTGATATAACAACTTTAGTGTAGAGATAGTTAATTAGACCTCCAAGAATCATAAAAGCTTCTCTGATCATTATAAAAATTATTAGCCATAAAGGCAATTTTTCATTTAACCATAACCCAATTCCAACGGTTACCAAAAGGAGTTTATCTGCCAATGGATCTAAGACAGTTCCTAAATCAGTTACTAAACTATACTTTCTCGCAATATATCCATCTAAAATATCCAACAAAGCACCTATTGTAATAATAAAAAGGGAAAAAAAATGTTTATATGAGTAACTAATATTAGGTAAAACGGTTAAATAAATTGGTATTAAAAACAACCTAAATAATGTTATTAAATTGGGCCAATTCATAGTCCCTCCCCCTAACCTTTAAGCAGTTACAGGATCCTCATCTAAAATATCTAAAAACTCTAGATCTACCACCTGTTCATTATTATCTACTTTTTCCATTTTATAAATAATACTTTTATACATGGGGGCAGTAATTTTCATGGAATAATTGGCACAATTTCTAGGCAAACCAACAATTACATCACCATTACAACAATATTTTACTGTAAAATCCTCCCAATTTAGTTCTACTACACAATTAGGGATCCCCTTTAAAGATAATCTATCAATTATTTTTAATTTTAAGAACATTATCCTCACCCTCCTCCTCCTTTTTAATACAGTATATGTGATGTATAACAGAGGGTGAGCTTTGTTTTTGTTATATATTAAATCTTCTTTTGAATTAATATAAGTTGAGGCGGAAAATTCTGCAAATTAATTAAGTTATAGTGTAGTACCGTATAATGCCTAGGATTTAAGTTTTTAGCAAGGGTTATCACACCTTCAGTTTCCCACTTCCCTCCATAGTGACCAGGGTACAACATTAAGGACATTATGCCATTTTTTTGCAAAATTTCTAAGCCTTGTTCAATGGCTGGGATTGTAGATTCCAGTTTTGTTATAATTTTATGATTTCCTCCTGGTAAATATCCAAAATTAAACATTATAGCCTTTGCCTTTAGATTACCCAAATATTGTTTTAAACAATCATGGCTTTCTTTAATTAAAACTACTCTACTTTCTAGTTTATTATTAACTAATAATTTATATGTATTATCTAATGCTTCTTGTTGAATATCAAAGGCATAAACCTTCCCCTTTTCTCCAACTCCCTTTGCTAGTAATAATGTATCATTACCATTTCCTGCAGTACCATCTACTGCTATATCTCCATCCCTTAAACTTTCAAATACTAGTTGTCTTGCAAACTCTAAACTTCTTTTAATCACCTTTAACAACTCCTTACTAAATTTACTTTAAATCTAAGCTTCTGTATTGAATAGCTTCTGCTATATGATTAACATCGATATTTTCCTTTTCCCCTAAATCAGCTATTGTTCTCGCTACTTTTAAGATTTTATCATAAGCTCTAGCACTTAATCCTAAGTTATAAAATGCCCCTTCTAATAATTTTTTAGCATCATCTGAAATTTTACAATATCTTTCAATATATTTACCTGTTAATTGACTATTTTCCTTTATATTTAAGTATTTATAACGCTTTTTCTGAACTTCTCTAGCTTTTATTACTCTTTGTAAAATAGTTTTAGAGCTTTCTTCTTTAATATTATTATTCATCAATTCCTCAAAATTAACGGGTGGTACTTCTATATGTAAATCTAGCCTGTCCAATAAAGGCCCAGAAATCTTATTGCGGTATTTCTCAACTACCCCCATTGAACAAGTACACTCTATATTCATAGATCGATAAAATCCACAAGGACATGGATTCATAGCGGCAATTAACTGAAAATCCGTTCCTCCCCCTATTAAACCTGCATAAGAAATAGTATGATGGGGAGCCCTAAAGGGCCTATTTTTTATTAAACCCCTCTTTCTTAATAACCCCGCTACACTGTAGATTTTAGATACTTCCAATATTTCCTCATAATTTAATGGGGGCAAGATAGTTGAAAATCTTTTAGCTAACATCGATTTGCCTGAACCGGGTGGGCCGATTAGAAGGATATTATGCCCTCCTGCCGCAGCAATTTCTAATGCCCGTTTAGCTACCTTTTGCCCTTTAACTTCACTAAAATCTCCTGGATTTTTAATTTCTTCTAAAGGGATATTTGCCTTAAATTGTTCAATTACCTGTTTTTTTAGTATGTGATATACCCCTTCTTTTAAATTTTTTACGGGATAAACTTTTATTTCTTTAACTAAAGCTCCTTCTTCCTTATTGGCATCAGGTAAAATATAACTCCCTTTTTCTTTATCTTTTAAATGGATTAGCATTGGTAAAAGCCCATTTATTCCCCGTACTCTACCATCTAAGGAAAGTTCCCCCCAAACTATTATATCTTCCAATAATTCTTTAGGCCAATTATTTGTTGCCGCTAAAATTGCTAAAGCTATAGGTAAATCATATATAGGCCCTTCTTTTTTCAAATCAGCTGGGGCTAAATTAACAATAATCCGTTGTGAAGGAAAATTAAATCCAGAGTTTATAATAGCTGCTTTTACCCTTTCCTTTGCTTCTCTAACTGCTGTATCTGGCAATCCTACAACTTCAAAGGCTGGAAGTCCTGGAGAAATATTTACTTCAACCTCTATTAAGTTAGCCTCAAGCCCTAGTAATCCACAACTTTTAACTGTAGCAAACAAATTAATCACCCCGTTTTAGCTGAATTTATTAAATTATTCTACAAAATCAGGGTGACTTCCTTTTTTAAGGCAAAAAAAAAAATCAAATATAAAAATTAAATTGAATTAGCTGTGCTTCTCTAAACATATCATTTCTACCTGTTATTTTTTTACTATTAATCAACTCAGTTTTTTTTAAAGCCAATTTGGTCTCTGCTTCAATCAACCTACTTTTTAATTGATAATAATCTTCTTCATATTTATTTACCTTATCCAATACTTCCTTTAAACCTAAATAAATATCATCTACCATAAAAAATCCCCCCATTTTAAAATTTTCCATTTGCCATAGAACATATGTTTGTTATATAATATGCTCAAGGAGGCTTTTAACAGTTAAACTATATTTATAAAATAATCTAAATATCTACAATTACTTTACAAATATAAATTTGTTAGGGGGTGATAAATCTAATGATTAAAACCTATAAAGTTATGCTTTTACCTAACAATAAACAAAAAACTAAACTAAAGGAATGTGCAGGGGTATCGAGATGGGCAATAATTGGGCTTTAGCTACAGAACAAGAGAATTATAATAACGGTGGTAAGTTTTTAAATGATAGGGAACTTAGAAAAATATTAACCGAATTAAAAAAGACAAAAGAATATTCATGGCTTAATAATTACTCAAACAATATAACCAAACAAGCAATAAAGGATGCCTGTATAGCATATAAAAACTTTTTTGAAGGAAGGGCAAACCCACCAAAATTTAAAAGTAAGAAAAAAAATAAACAAAGTTTCTACCAAGATATAGAAAAAATAAAGATAACCCAAACCCATGTAAAGCTAGAGAAACTCACTACCTCTAAAAAAAGCAATAAGCAAAAACTAAATTGGATTAAACTAGCAGAAAAAGGTAGAATACCAACGGGTGATCATATTAAATACTACAACCCAAGGGTAACATTTGACGGACTTAATTGGTACTTAACAATAGGAGTAGAAGAAGTAGAAAATAAGAATAAAGAATATACAGAGGGTATAGGTATAGATTTAGGAGTAAAAGATTTAGCTACAATAAGTACAGGACAAAAGTACAAAAACATAAATAAATCAAGGAAAGTTAAGAAGTTAGAGAAAAAACAAAAACGATTACAACGAAAACTATCTAAAAAATATGAGTTAAATAAAATACAAACAGAGGGAGGTGAACACCGTTACAGAAAAACTAACAACATTAAAAAGTTAGAACACCTTGTTCTAAAAACACGAAGAAGGCTAAAAAATATTAGGAAAGACTATCTCCATCAAATAACTA